>NZ_WHJF01000012.1:0-97173 GCF_011682185.1 Massilia genomosp. 1 | reverse complement strand
CTGCTCTGGGGTAGAATTCATGTCGGGCAAGGTGTGTTCGTGCTGATAGGGTAGGTTTTTAGATAACTCCCATTCTATCAATCACTTACGGCATTCTTGCCCTTTTTTGTGCAAAATTCAGGCTAGAAAAACTCGGCCGTATCGTTGGACGCCACCGCATGCAGCAGGCCGCCCGAGACCAGCTGGTCGTAGTGGCAGGCCTGGTTGCGCCCGTGGCTCTTGGCGTAGTACAGCGCCTGGTCGGCATGCCCGAGAATGATCACCGGCGATTCGTACGGGCTGATGCTCACAAAACCCACGCTCACCGTCACCTGGCCCACCTGCGGGAAATCGTGCGACTCGACATTGGTGCGGAAGCGGTCGATGATCTTTTGCGCATTCTCCAGGGTTGTCGAGCGCAGCAGCACCACGAATTCCTCGCCGCCGAAGCGGAACACCCGGTCCTGCGAGCGGAACGACGATTGCATCAGGTTGGCGATCAGGATCAGCACTTCGTCACCGTACAGGTGGCCGAACTTGTCGTTGACCAGCTTGAAATGGTCGACATCGACCACCGCCAGCCACTGCTTTTCGGCATCCGAAGGCTGGCGCCGTTCTTCCCGGCCCGGTTCCAGCGACTCTTGCTCGGCCGTGACGTGCAGCATCTTGGCCAGCTGGTCGTCGAAGGTCTTGCGGTTGAGCAGCCCGGTGAGCGAGTCGCGCTCGCTGTAGTCGAGCAGGTTCTGGAAGTTGCGGTACACGCTGACGATCCCGCCGATGACGTGGATGGTGTCGCTCGTGTACGGGGTCGGGTGCAGGATTTCGAGGCAGGTGTCGACCTTCTCGCCGATCCAGATCGGCAGCCACAGGGTGCGCTTGCCGTCTTCCGACAGGCTTTCGGCGCTGGTGTCGTTGCGCGCGATGCAGGCGGCCAGGGCCGGGTAGCTGCTGATCGGCTCGCCGAGCGCATTCACGTCGGCAGGCTCCTCCATGCGGGCCACGCCGCCGGCGCAGATGCTGGCGCGCGCACGCACGTACTGCTGGCCGCGCACATGCATGATGGTCAGCACGCGCGTCTGCGACGCCCGCGCCAGTTCCTGCACCGCCGAGATCACCGAGATGTCGAGCATCGTGTGGTCGCGGTGGCCAGTCATGTCCACCATGTGTTTAAGAAGGGAATCCATGTCGTTCTCGGAAATGTGAATCAAACTACTACCACGTAGCGGAGGCATGTCCATCGACACGGCGAGCTGGCCTACCTGATTGCCGGACCCCCTCGGCTGGCGCTTCGCCTTGGCGCCGCGTCCCGCGCCAGCCGAGGCTATGCACGATAACCTCATTTTGCTTTTTAGGCAATTGTCATGCATAAACGCTTGCGTTCACCCGATTCTACCGTTGTGTGACGGCTTACGGCTCACCGCACAGCAACTTTTTCGCCATCGTGTCGTATATCGACAGTTTCCATAATAACAAAAATAGTACCATTAGGAAAGTTGTGTTAAGTCAAGTTGTGGTTTCTGCGGATCTTTATAGTGAACTCAATGGCGGGAAAATTGAAGTACAGCAACAACGTACGTCAAGGTAAGGCGGCAGCTCAGCCACACCCTGTGCCAGAAGTTGGCAGTCTTAACTAACCGGAGGTCACCATGAGCACCATCACCACCGCAGTGCAAGCCTTTATCAACGACGAAGACGGCGCCACCGCCATCGAGTACGGCTTGATCGCCGCGCTGATCGCCGTTGCGATCGTCACGTCGTTGAAGAGTGTGAAAACCCAGCTGGTCACCTTGTTCGGCCAGGTCGTCACCGGCCTGACGGTTCCCTAATCCCCTGCAGCTCGGATAAGCTGTCCGTTCGCTACACCCAGCTCCCGGAACAGGGCCCTGTTCCGGGAGCTTTTTCACGTCCGCCGTTATGGCCTTGCGCTCCAGGATATTCCCCTTTTTCTCACTAAATAATTCCCTCTAGGAAAATTGTCTTAGGTCAAGTTGCTGTTGCCCAACATCGTTACAGTGAACTCAATGGCGGAAGTTGGAGTACAGAAGCAAGGTACCTCCAGGCAAGGCAGCAGCGCTGCCGCATCTGGGCCAGAAAGTGGCAGTTTTAATCTAACCGGAGGTCATCATGAGCACCATACCCACCGCAGTGCAAGCTTTTATCAACGACGAAGACGGCGCCACCGCCATCGAGTATGGCATGATCGCGGCGCTGATCGCTGTCGGACTGGTCACGGCCCTTACCAATGTGAAGACCCAATTGGTTGCCTTGTTCCAGCAGATTGTCACCGACCTGACAGTTTCCTAACGCCATCCCAGCGCTGATCAGCCATTGTTCGCCACACCTCGCTTCCCGGACGGGCACTCCTGTTCCGGGAGCTTTTCACGTGAGCCGCCCATGCCCGCCTTGTCGCTTTCCCAATTGGTCCTGATCGCCCTGTTGTTGGCCGCCGCCACCACCGACCTGGCCTCGCGCCGCATTCCCAACCGTCTGCTGGCGGCCGCCCTGGCCTGCGCCGCCATCCTGCACCTGTGTTGCGGAAGACCCCTGGCCCTGCTCGATACCGGCCTGGCCGGCTTCGCCACCGGCCTGCTGCTGTTCCTGCCCCTGTACTGCCTGCGGGGCATGGCCGCCGGCGACGTCAAGCTGATGGCCACCGTGGGCGCCTTCACCGGTCCCGCCATGGCCCTGCAGATCGCGCTGGCCGCCTTTTGCGCGGGCGGCCTGATGGCGCTGGTCATGATCCTCGCCAGCGGGCGCCTGCGCGACACCGGCGCCAACCTGATGGCGCTGCTGCGCCCCCTGTTCCTGCGCCTGTGCGGCATGCCGGTCGTGGCCGAGCCACTACCGACCCCGAGTGTGGGAAATATGCCATACGCGCTCGCGATCGCCGGCGGCACCTTTTTCACTCTGGCGCTGCCCTGGCTCTAAGTTTCCGTGCGGCCATAGCTTGTTCCGTATCAAACCGGCACGGGGGCTGGTGACTAAAATAAATTGTGGCTTCAGGAAACGCCACCTGTCTATGCGAGGAACCCAAGATGAGTCATACCGCCCCGACCGGCGCGCTTCCGCCCAGCGGCTTACGGATCCGTGCCGCGTCACCCGATTACGCCGGCGGCAGCGCGCCGCCGCAGCCGCGCTGCGTGCGCGACACCGGCCTGGAACTGAGCCTGATCGTGGAACTGGTCGCCAAGGCGATGTATTCGATCGGCAAGGTCCACCTGCCCGTCCTTACCGGCAAGCTCAAGCTGTCGATCACGGTCCTGCGCGAAGCGCTCGACGCCATGCAGGCCGGTCACCTGGTCGAAGTGGCGGGGCGCGGCGATTCCGACCTCGACGTGCATTACCAGCTCACCGAGGGCGGGCGCCTGCGCGCGGCCGAGTTCCTGGCGCGCTGCCGCTACGTCGGCCCGGCCCCGGTCACCCTGCAAGCCTACCGCGACCTGGCCCAGCGCCAGTCGGGCCGGCAGGCTGGGACGGCCCAGGTCGGCATGGCCGAGATGGCCGCCGCCTTTGCCGACGACGTGCTCGAGCCGGACGTGCGCGACCTGCTCGGCGCGGCCCTGCAGTCGCGCCGCCCGCTATTGCTGCACGGCCCGTCCGGCAGTGGCAAGACCACCCTGGCGCGCAGGCTGGGGCGGCTGCAAACCGGGCTGGTGGCCATTCCGCATGCGATTTTGGTCGAGGGCCATATCGTGCAGTTCCACGATCCCGCCGTCCACATCCCGGCCCCGCCCCAGCATGCGCGCCACAGCGAGGAGCGGCGCAACCCGGATGCGCGCTGGATACTGTGCCAGCGCCCGCTGGTCCAGGTCGGCGCCGAGCTGGGCTACGAGATGCTCGACCTGCGCCTCGACCACGCCAGCGGCGTGTACCGCGCGCCGCCGCACTTCATGGCCAATAACGGCATGCTGGTGATCGACGACCTGGGGCGCCAGCGCCTGCCCACCGAAGAATTGCTCAACCGTTTCAGCGCCCCGCTCGACAGCGGCTGCGACCAGCTCACCATCGAAGGCGGCTACAAGATCGCAGTGCCGTTCGACGTCACGCTGGTGCTGGCCACCAACCTCGCGCCGCAGGTCTTGCTGGACGAATCGTTCCTGCGCCGCATCGGTTACAAGATCCTGGTCGGGCCGCTGTCCGAGGCGTCCTATGCGCGCTTGTTCCGGCGCCAGTGCCACCAGCATGCGCTGGCCTGCGACGAAGACGTGCTGTACTACCTGATCACGCGCCTGCATTACGCCAGCGGGCGGCCGCTGCTGGCCAGCTACCCGGCCGAGCTGCTCGGGCGCCTGCACGATTTTGCCGCCTTCGCCGGCACCACCGCGCGCCTCTCCGCGGCGGCCATCGAACAAGCCTGGCGCAGCATGGCGCTGGACCAGGCCGCGCCGGCCGCCGCGCCGCCGCCGATGACGTTTTCCGCCGATAGCGGCACCACCCTGTACGAGAGGATCATATGAAAAACAAACGCGCATTGCTGACCATGGGCGTGGCGGTCTTGCTGGGAATCGCCGCGGTGGTCCTCGCCTCGCTGTGGCTGCTCCGGCAGCCGGGCAATGCCTCCAGCCGCATCGTGGTCGCCAGCGGCGATATCAGCCGCGGGCAGCGCCTCTCGCCCGACATGCTGCGCCTGGTCGACTGGCCGGCCGCCACCACCCCCAAGGATGGTTTCAAGGACAGCCTCAAGCTGAGCGAGCGGGTGCTCAAGGATAACGTTCTCAAGGGCGAGCCGCTGACCGAGGCCAAGCTGGCCCCGCCCGGCACCCTGGGCGGCTTGTCGGCCCTGATCAGCGAAGGCAAGCGCGCCATCACGGTGCGCGTCAACGATGTCATCGGCGTGGCCGGTTTTGCGCTGCCGGGCAATTACGTGGATGTCATCGTACACACCGAGCGCGATCCGGACGAACACGCCAAACAGTCGCGCAACGGGCTGCACATTTCGAAGATCGTGCTCGAACGCATCCTGGTGCTGGCGGTGGCGCAGGAAGTGGGGCGCGATGAAACCAAGCCGAAAGTGGTCAACGCGGTCACGCTCGAAGTCACGCCGGAACAGGCCGAAGCGCTCGACCTGGCGCGCGGGGTCGGTTCGCTGTCGCTGGCGCTGCGCAACCAGGTCGATCCGGGCTCGCCGCAGACGAGCGGCGCCACCAAGGCCAGCCTGCTCGACGAGCTGGCCGCCGCCGCGGCCGCCGCGCCGGCGCCGGCGGCGGCGTCCAAAAGCGCGGCGCCGCCGGCCAGGCCCAAGGCGCCCGCGCGCGCCGCGCCGCGCAGCGCGCCGGTGGTGGTGGCGCACGCCCGCCGCGACTGCGTCAGTGTATTGAATGGCGTGACCACCTCACAAGAATGTTTTTGATGTTCGCGCACTCACCTTTCCGTCACCTCACAGGATGGCCGCTATGAACAACCGCATCAAGCAAGGAACACGGACCGGCGCCGGCGCGCTCGCGCTGCTGCTGGCGCTGGCCGGCGGCGCGCACGCCGCCGACAAGCAAGCCCAACCCCAGGCCGAACGCGCCGACAGCGGCCCGCGCTGCAGCGGCCAGGCCGCGCGGCCCGGCAATCTGACCCTGTTGGTGGGCAAGTCGAACCTGATGCGCCTGCCCGAACCGGTACGCAACCGCAGCATCGGCAACGCCGCCGTGGTGCAAGCCATGCTGGTCGCGCCCGACACCCTGTATCTGCTCGGGGTCGACGTCGGCACCACCAATATGATCGTGCAGGGTAAAAGCGGGGCTTGCAGCATCGTCGACATCGTGGTCGGCATGGACCCCGCCGCGTTGCAGGCCAGTCTGGCCACCCTGATGCCTGAAGAAAAAGATATCCGGGTCCACAGCGCCGCCGACTCGCTCGTGCTCAGCGGCACCGTGGCCGATGGCGCCGCCGTGCTGCGCGCGGTCGAACTGGCGACCGCTTTCGTCAGCCGGCCGCTGCGCTCGCTGGCGCAGCAGGGCGGCGACCCCGCAACCGGGGGCGCGGCCGCCACCACCGGCGCCAGCGGCGGCGCGAGCGGCGCCGGCGCGGCGCCGGCGGCGCGCGTGATCAACCTGCTGGCGGTCGGCGCACCCCAGCAAGTGATGCTCGAAGTGAAGATCGCCGAAGTCTCGAAAAGCTTGCTCGAGCGGCTAGACGGCAGCGTCAAGTGGGGCTTCGGCTCGGGCAGCTGGGCCACCACCCTGCTGGCCGATTTCATCACCGGCAATGCCCAGGCCGCGCTCGGCGTGCGCCGCGCCAGCGGCAAGGGCGTCACCCTCGAGGCCCAGAAGCAGGATGGCATCGTGCGCGTGCTGGCCGAGCCGAACGTGATGGCCGTCAGCGGCCAGGAAGGCAGCTTCCTGGCCGGCGGCAGCATCTTCATCCCGGTGGCCCAGGAAAACAACAAGGTCACCCTGGAAGAGAAGGAATTCGGGATCGGCCTGCGCTTTACCCCGACCGTGCTGGCCGGCGGGCGCATCAACCTGAAGGTGGCGCCGCAAGTGTCGGAAGTCTCGCGCGAAGGGATCGGCATCTCGGCCGCCGGTTTCAGCGGCGGCGCGGTGCTGCCGCTGATCACCACCCGGCGCGCCAGCACCACCTTGCAACTGCACGATGGCCAGAGCTTCGCCATTGGCGGCCTGATCAAGAACAACCTGATCGCCAACCGCAAGGGCTTGCCGCTGCTGGGCGAGGTGCCGGTGCTGGGGGCGCTGTTTCGCAGCACCGATTTCCAGCAAGACCGCACCGA
Organism: Massilia genomosp. 1; assembly: GCF_011682185.1. NCBI lineage: Bacteria > Pseudomonadati > Pseudomonadota > Betaproteobacteria > Burkholderiales > Oxalobacteraceae > Massilia > Massilia genomosp. 1. The sequence goes on along the minus strand of NZ_WHJF01000012.1, from coordinate 90,476 downwards.
GCTGGTGTTTGTCGTCACGGCCCACCTGGTCAAGCCGCTGCCGCCCAACTACAGCTTGCCCACCGACAGCCTGGCGCCGCTCTCGCACAGCGAGGCGCTGCTCGGCGCGCGCCTGGAAGGCGCGTCGCAGCCGGCCGCCGCGACGGCGCCTGGCGCCCCCGGCCAGCCGCTCACGCACAGCGGTTTTGAACTGAAATAGGAGAATGCCATGAACACCCGCATCGTTCGCCGCATCGCCAGCCTGCTGGCAGCCACGCTCTTGCTGGGCGCTTGCTCGAGCACCCCGAACTGGGACGCGCGTTTCGGCCAGTCGCTGCGCGCCGCGCTCGCGGCCCAGGCCATCGACCCGGGCGCGGCGCGCGCCAACCGTCCTGTCAGCGGACTCGACGGCAAGGCCGCGGCCGCCGCCCACGAGCGCTACCAGCGCTCGGCCGAGGCGCCCGCCGCGCTCGCTCCGATGGCCGTCGGGGCCGCAAAATGAGCTCGGCGCGCCTGCTTCCCTGGCGCCGGCGGCGCCAGCGCGGCTCCTACGCGATCGTGTTCGCGCTGATGCTGATGCCGCTGATGCTGATCGGCGGCATGGCCATCGACCTGTCGATGGCATTCATGCGGCGCGCCGACCTGCAGAGCGCGGCCGACGCCGCCGCGCTGGCTGCGGCGCGTGTACTCGACGGTAGCGCGGCCGGCATCGACAATGCCGAGCAGCAGGCCAAGGCCATCATCACTGCCAGCTATTTCGGCCTTGCCAAAATGCGCTGGTTGTCTGGCGCGCTGCGCTTGAGCGACAGCCCGGACCCGAACGGCCAATGGCTCGCGGTCGGTGCCGCCAGCAGCGACGCCAACCGGCTGCGGATGCGCTATGCGCGGATCGACACGACCGGCCTCGATCCCCTGTTCGGCAGCGTGCGCACCGTGTTTGCCGCCGCCATCGACCCTCTCTACGCCAGGCTGCAAGTGAGCGCGCGCGCGGTGGCCGGGCGCAGCACGGTGCAGGTGACCCCGCTGGCCATCTGTGCCCTCGACACGCAGCGTCAGCAGGCGCGCGTCCACGGCACTGGCCCGACCCAGCTGACCGAGCTGATCGAGCACGGGTTCCGGCGCGGGGTCAGCTACAATCTGCTCAATCTGAACCCGAACGGCAACACCGCGCTGCATTTCCAGGTCAATCCGGTCGATTTTCCACCCGCGCTCGAGCGCGCCTCGAACAGCTCACTCAAGGCGCTGCGGCCGATGGTGTGCAGCGGCACCCTGGCGCTGCCTTTCCTGCCCGAAAATGCGACGCTGTATGTGCGCCGCGACTTCCCGTCCTCGCTGACGGACGAACTCAATTCGCGTTTCGGCATCCTTGCCGGCAGCGCCTCGAGCTGCGATTCGACAGCGGCCCCGGCCGATACCAACGTCAAGGAATACAACGTGCCCGCGTTCTGGACGGAGCTGCCGGTGCTCACCCCCGCGCGCACCTCGATCGCGGGCAGCGCGCGCGCCTATGAGGATACTGGAAAAAATCGCCTGGTCACGATTGCCGACATGGATACCGTTATCGACCCCAGCAAAGCGGAAGACTACGGACCGCTGTGGGCATTTGCCAAGCCGCTGAAGTTTCCGGGCCCCACCGCGAGCACGCCGGGCGTCACATTCCTCAAGGCCGACTGGCCCACCCTGTACCGGGTCAAGACCGGACAGGTCAAGGCCGCGACCATCGCGCCGGGCGACAGCGCCGCCATGCCCTACGAGGCAAGCTCGAGCACGTTCCGGACAGCGCCGATACCGGCCAGCTACCCCAGGCTCAAGGGCCGCAGGATCCTCAACATTCCGCTGCTGTCATGTCCGGTGTCGGGCGGCACGGCGACGGTGCTGGCGGTCGGGCGCTTTTTGATGACCTCGCGCGCGACCGTAACGCCGCTGGCGGTGTACGGCGAATTCGGCGGCCTGGCCGATCCAGCCACCCTCGCTTCCTCCACCGTCCTGTTCCGATGAAAGGGCCCGCCATCATGCCGCCTCGTGTCCCGCGCCGCACCCGCGGTATCGCCCACATCGAACTGGCCCTGATCCTGTGGACCATGGCGACGCTGCTGCCGCTCATCTTCAGCTTCGGTCACATCTTCTATGTGTATTCGGTGCTCAAGCAGGCCAACAAGGACGCCGCCGCGTCGCTGGCCACGGTCCCGATGGCGGAGTGGGCGATCAGTGAGTCGATGAACAGTCCCATGAAGGTGCGCGCCATCGCCATCGCCGAGCAGGCCATGGCCAGCGCCGGCATCGGCCCGGACCTGGTGCTGGTGCCGTTCATCGTCTGCAAGCGCCAGGACGACGACCAAACGGCCTGCGGCGGTGTCGAGCGGCCCGACACGATCACGGTCAGCCTGCAGGTGAGGATGCCGATGGGCGCCATCATGGATATGTTCAACGTCGGCGAGTCCCTGAAGATCCGCACCAGCGTGACCGTTCCATATAACAACTGAGCACAGGAAACTGATGATGAACCTTCAAGCCAGCCGCCACGACCGTTTGCAGCGGCGCGCGCGCCAGCGCGGCGCCACTCTCGTCGAGTTCGCCATGACCCTGCCGATCTTCCTGCTGTTCATGCTGGGCCTGTTCGAAGTGGCGCGCGCGATGTACTTGTGGAACGCGCTGTCGGACGCCACCCACAACGCCGCGCGCGCGGCCGCCATGATCGACGCCAACGACAAGGTCGCGCTGGCGGCGCTGAACCAGAACGCCAGCGTGGCGGCACGCGCGGGCGGCATGGCGCTCGGCGCAACCGGGGGCGACGCGCGTCTCGTGATCGCCCACCTGCGCAGCGATTTCAGCGCGCTCACCGACCTGCCGGCCTGCCCCTCGCGCAACATTATCAACTGTAACGCCAAACCGGACGGGCCCACCTCCACCTGCGTGCGCTACGTGCAAGCGCGCCTGTGCGCGCCCGGCACCGGCGCCGAATGCGTGCCGGCCCGCTACAAGCCCCTGTTCAGCGGCCAGTATCTCGACTGGAGTTTTGCCTACCCGACTTTTGCCACCGTCACGCCGGCGGGCTCGCTCGGCCACCAGAGCGGCGTGACCGAAGACTGCCCCGCTTTCAACTGAAGCGCGCCCCCACCCACGAGGATGTTCCATGAAAGCTTTACTGATTACCCAAGACAGCCAGCTGCAAGCCGAAATCGCCGCCCAGGGCGCCGCGCGCATGCCGCCCGTGACCCTGGTGGCGGTGCGCAGCCGCCTGCGCGATGCGCTCGAGCGGGTGTTGCCGGACAGTCCGGCGCTGGTGATCGTGGACGCCAGCGGCCTCGATGAAGACGAAGCCGAACTGCTGGTGCGCCTGGCCAAGCTGTACCCGGGCGCGACCTTCATGCTGCTCACCCGCGACCAGCAGCAAAACCTGTTGATCCGCGCCATGCGCGCCGGCGTGCGCGAAGTGCTGCAACTGCCGCTCGTGCATGGCGCCTTCCACGACGCCATCAACCGCATCGCCGACGCCGCCAATGCGGGCAAGGTGTGCGACGGCAAGGTGCTGGCCTTCATTTCCTGCAAGGGCGGCAGCGGCGCCACCTTTTTGTCGACCAATTTCGCCTATGCCCTGGCCAGCCTGGCCGACAAGAAAGTGATCCTGATCGACCTGCACGGCCAGTTCGGCGACGCCACCCTGTATGTGTCGGACCAGAAGCCGGCCATGACCCTGTCCGATGTGTGCAGCCAGATCGCGCGCATCGACGGCGCCTTTCTCGACTCGTGCCTGGTACACGTGACGCCCAATTTCGGCATCCTGGCCGCGGCCGACGACCCGGCCCACGCGGTCGAACTCAAGCCTGAGCAGATGGACGTGATCCTGCGCGTGGCGCGCCAGCACTACGATTACGTGGTGCTCGACGTGGGGCGCCAGATCGACGCCATTTCGCTGCGCGCGCTCGACAACGCCGACGCCATCTATCCGGTGCTGCAGCTGGCCCTGCCCGACCTGCGCGACGGGCGCCGCCTGCTCGACATTTTCCGCTCGCTCGGCTACGCCATCGAAAACACGCGCCTGATCGTGAACCGTTACGAAAAGGGCGGGCGCCTGCGCCTGCAGGATGTGCAAGCCTCGCTCGGCGCCGAGGTCATGCACACGGTCCCGAACGACTACGTGAACGTGACCGATTCGGTGAACCAGGGCGTGCCGGTGCTGCAACTGTCGCGCGCCAGCCCGGTGGCGCGCAGCCTGGCCGAGCTGGTCGAGCTGGTCACCGCGCGCCGCGTGCCGGAAGCGAAGGGCTTGCTCACGCGCCTGTTCGGGCGCGCCGAAGTCGAACAATAGCCGCACCATCGCCAAACAATAACCTGCCCAGGAGAATCCCATGACCTTACGCGAGCGCCTGACGGCGAGCGAGGACAGCCGCCACAGCCAGCCGGCCGAGCCGGAGTCGTCCAACCACGCCTACCACGACCTGAAGAAGAACATGCACCAGATGGTGCTCGACCGGATCGACCTGGAGCGCTTGAAGCGCCTCACCCCCGAGCAGTTCAAGCACGAGCTGGGCCTCTTGGTGCAGCACATCATCGAGGAAGAGCACATCGTGCTCAACCAGCACGAGCGGCACGACCTGGTGCTCGACATCCAGCACGAAATGCTCGGCTTCGGCCCGCTCGAGTCGCTGCTGGCCGACCCGACCGTCTCGGACATCCTGGTCAACACCTACAACCAGGTCTACGTGGAGCGGCGCGGACGGCTGGAACTGACCGACATCACCTTCCACGACAGCGCCCACCTGATGAAGATCATCGACAAGATCGTCTCGCGGGTCGGGCGCCGTGTCGACGAATCGAGCCCGATGGTCGACGCCCGCCTGCCGGACGGCTCGCGCGTGAACGCGATCATCCCGCCGCTGGCGGTCGATGGCGCGATCCTGTCGATCCGGCGCTTTTCGGCCACCCCGCTCACCGTCGAGAACCTGCTGCGCTACAAGAGCATGACCCCGCCCATGGTGCAGGTGCTGCAGTCGCTCGGGCATTCCAAGATCAACATCCTCATTTCGGGCGGCACCGGCAGCGGCAAGACCACCTTGCTCAACCTGCTGTCGGGCTTCATTCCGGCCAACGAGCGCATCATCACCATCGAAGATGCGGCCGAACTGCAGATGCGCCAGCCGCACGTGGTGCGCCTCGAGACGCGCCCGCCCAACATCGAAGGCAAGGGCGAGGTGACCCAGCGCGCGCTGGTGCGCAACGCGCTGCGCATGCGCCCCGACCGCATCATCCTGGGCGAGGTGCGCGGAGCCGAGGCGATGGACATGCTGCAGGCGATGAACACCGGGCATGAAGGCTCGCTGGCGACGATCCACTCGAACACCCCGCGCGACGCCCTGGCGCGCCTGGAAAACATGGTCGGCATGGCCGGCGTGACGCTGACCCCGCGCGCGGTGCGCCAGCAGATCTGCTCGGCCATTACGGTGGTGCTGCAGGTTACCCGCCTGACCGATGGCGCGCGCAAGCTGGTCAGCCTGCAGGAAATCACCGGCATGGAAGGCGAGATGATCGCCATGCAGGAAATCTTTTGCTTCGAGCAAACCGGGGTCGACGCCGAGGGCAAGGTGGTCGGGCATTTCCGCGCCACCGGGGTGCGCCCGCGCTTCGCCGACCGCCTGCGCCTGTTCGGCGCGGCCGTGCCCGACTCGGCCTTCGACCCCAGCCGCATTTTCGAATAGGAACGACCATGGATTATGTCTTCTATGCCTTTGCCGTGCTGCTGTTCGCGGCCGTGATCCTGATGGTCGAGGGCGGCTGGCTGCTGTGGTCGGAAACGCGCGGCGGCGGCGCCTTGCGCATCGCGCGCCGCCTGCGCGTGATGTCGGGCGCCACCGACATCGAGGGCGGCACGGTCTCGATCCTCAAGCGGCGCCGCTTCAGCGCGTCCGATACGCTCGACGGCATGCTGCATCGCCTGCACCTGGCGCAGGCGATCGACCGGCTGCTGATGCAGGCCGGGGTCAACTGGATGGTGGCGCAGTTCCTGGCGGCCTCGCTGGTGTTGCTGTGCGCCGGGGCGCTGGCGGCGCATGCGTGGGACACGCCGGCGCTGCTGACCTGGGCGCTGCTGCTGACCGGTGCGAGCCTGCCGTATGGCATGTTGCGGCGCACGCGCGCCAAGCGCCTGGGCAAGATCGAGCAACAGTTGCCCGAGGCGGCCGACTTCCTGGCGCGCGCCATGCGTGCCGGGCACTCGTTTACCAATGTATTGCAAATGGTCGGCAGCGAACTGCCCGAGCCGCTCAGCGGCGAATTTCGCATCGTACACCAGGAAATCAACTACGGCGTGCCGATGAACGAAGCGCTGCACAGCCTGGCCGAACGGGTGCCCCTGACCGACTTGCGCTACATGGTGATCGCGGTGCTGATCCAGCGCGAGTCGGGCGGCAACCTGGCCGAAATCCTGGGCAACATCGGCCACATCATCCGCGAACGCCTCAAGCTGCTCGGCCAGATCCGGGTGCTGTCGGCCGAAGGGCGCATCTCGGCCTGGATTTTGGGCCTGCTGCCGTTTGGGGTCACCGCCATGATGTACTTTGCCAATCCCGAGTACATCAGCATGCTGTGGACCGACCCCGACGGCAGGCGCCTGCTCGGCTACGCCGGGATGATGATCACCATCGGCGTGCTGTGGCTGCGCAAGCTGATTCATATTCGCGTCTAGGAGAAAGCCATGAGCGGCTCGCAATTACTGTTTCTGCTGATCGTGTTCGGGGTCGTGGTCGGCCTGGCGGCCCTGGCCATGGCCACCTTCTGGCCCGGCTACATGCGCCAGCGCCTCAAGCGCGTGGGCGCCAGCGCCGCCGACGCCAGCGTGGGACGCAGCGATGGCTGGGTGGAAAAGGTGGCCAAGGTGGCCCAGCCTTTCGGCGCGCTGTCGCTGCCCGAGCAGGGCTGGGAAAAATCGCCCCTGCGCACCCGCTTCATGAACGCCGGCTGGCGCGGCCAATCGGTGGCGCCCCTGTATTTCGCCGCCAAGACCTTGCTGGCGCTGTTGCTGCCGGCGCTGGTGGGACTGTGGATTGCGCTGTCGATCGAGGTGATGAGCGGACAGCTCATCATGCTGATGCTGCTGGGCGCGGCCACCGTCGGCTACTACCTGCCCAACGTCGTGCTCGAAATCACGGCGCGCAAACGCCGGCGCGAGATCTTCGAATCGATTCCCGATGCGCTCGACCTGCTGACGGTGTGCGTGGAAGCGGGCCTGAGCCTGGAGCGCGCGCTGATCAAGGTAGCCGGCGAAATCCACATCAAGTCGATCGTGCTGGCCCAGGAAATGCAGCTGGTGCTGATGGAAATGCGGGCCGGCTTCAGCAAGGAAAAGGCGCTGCGCAACTTCGCCATGCGCAGCGGCGTGGAAGACGTCGACACCCTGGTGGCGATGATGATCCAGTCCGAGCGCTTCGGCACCAGCATGGGCACGTCCCTGCGCGTACACGCCGACACCTTGCGCACCAAACGCCGCCAGATGGCCGAGGAACAGGCGGCCAAGATCGGCGTCAAGCTGATGTTCCCCCTGATTTTCTTTATCTTCCCGACCCTGCTGATGGTCTTGCTCGGCCCCGCCGGCATGCAGATCATGCGCACCCTCAGGTCGGTCAACGGACAGTGACGTCCTTGTTATGCCTTTACCGGAGCAGCTCATGCGACGCACCCTGACCCGTACCACCCTGCTGATCGGCGGCGCGCTGCTGCTGGCCTGCGCCGATCCGCGCAGCCGCGTCGCGAGCGCCCATGCGCCCGCGGCCGCGCCAGTCAGCGCCGAGGACGCTTATGTGACGGGACGCGGCGCCCACCTGGCGCGCCGCCACGACGCCGCGCTGGCCGCCTATCGTGCCGCGCTGGCGCGCGATCCGGCCCACCTGAAGGCGCGCAACGGCCTGGCCACCCTGTACGCCGAGCAGGGCGATTTTGCGCGCGCCATCGCCCTGTGGCAAGCCATGACGGGCGAGGGCGCGGACGGGCAGGCCAGCGCCTTCCTGTTCAGTAATCTCGGCTATGCCCACTTCCTCAACGGCCAGTTCGAGCAAGCCCTGGCGGCCCTCGAAAAAGCCTGCCTGCTCGACCCGCTCAACGAGCGTGCCTGGGACCACCTGGGCGGCGCGCTCGAGAAGCTCGGGCAGCACCAGCGCGCGCAGCAGATGTACCGCCAGGCCAGCGTCCTGCGCACCCACGATCTCAAGGCCGACTATGCGCTTGCCGAGCGCGCCGGCGTGGCCGCCATCGACAGCGCGCTCAAGGCTGGAGGCCAGGCGCCGGCGCCAGAGCCGCAGTGGGACCGGACCGAGGTGCGCCAGGACGCCTCCGGCGTGTTCGTGGTGCAGCGCGTGGGCGCGGCCGTGGCGGCTACCCCGGCGCCGCTGATCGCGGCGCCAGCGCCGGCGGCACGCTCCGGCCAGGCCCTGCTGGAAATTCGCAACGGCAATGGCGTGGCCGGCATGGCGCGCTCGCTGGCTGGCACGATGGACCAGCGCGCCGTGCGCGTGGTGCGCCTGAGCAATCAGAAAGGATTCGGCGTGCGCCAGACCCGCATCGAATACCAGCCGGAATTTCGCGAGGCCGCCGAGCGCCTGGCCCAGCGCTTCGGCGCCGCGCGCGTGCTGGCCGTGGGCCAGATCGGGCGCGCCGACGTGCGCCTGGTGATCGGGAGCGACATGGCGGCTGGCGCGCCCGCCGCCGCGCCGGCGGACGCTGCCGTCGCCGCCGCGCGCACCAGGCCGCTGCCGGGGCAGGGCTGATGCGGCATTGAGGGCTGGTCCGTTTGTGCCATATCAAATCCGGGGTGGACGCTCACGTGACAATAGCGTGATCGAACCACTTACCGGAGTATTTCCATGAACTTTGCAGAACGTTTCATCCGCTTCCTGTGCGGCCTCGCACTGCTGGCGCTGGTTGCCTGCGCACCCACGCCGCAGCGCGAAGGCGCGGGCGAATTCATCGACGACACCATCATCACCGGCAAGGTCAAGGCCGCGCTGGTGGCCGACCCCGACCTCAAGGCCACCCAGATCAATGTCGAGACTTTCAAGGGCACGGTGCAACTGAGCGGCTTTGTGCCGGCCGAGCATATCGGGCGGGCGGTGTCGCTGGTGCGCAGGATCGATGGCGTCAAGGATGTCAAGAACGACATGGTGCCCAAGCGCTGATCCGGCCCTGGCGGCGCTGGCCGGGCCGTGTTCGCGCTCAGCCTTTCAGCAGGGCTTTTTCGGCTGCGCTCAGGCGCTTGGCGCTGACGGTCACGACGGTCATGTTGGCGTCCGCGCCGGCTTGCACGGCGAGCGTCGCGGCAAGGCGCGGGGCCGGTGCGCTGGCGGTGGCAAAGCTCGTTGCCGAGACCACGACGAGGGCGGCGACGAAGATGGTTTCCATGTTTTTTGCGATGTTCATGATGTTTTCCTGTGTGTGAAGTTCGTTGGGTTGAGTGAACTATAGCGACAGGGGCGATGGTCAACACCGCGATTGCGACGAAGCGCCGGTTTGGCGGGATGGAGCGTCAAATTGAGGGTAAAAGCGTGCCTGGCGGGCGCCTGCCAGCGGCTGGCACAGGCGCCTATTTCTTGAAGCGGATGGTCATTTCGGGACGCTGCTCGAGGCTGCCGATTTTCCACGAATAGGTGCCGAACAGGCCGAAGAACGACGGGGTCGAGGTGGCATTGTGCGAGAGCACCTCGGCGCTGATCGGCACCGTCACCGACAGCTTGCCCTCGAGCTTGATGCCGAGGGCGGCCATGCTGGCTTTTTCCTTGTCATCGAGCTTGCCCGCTTGCAGGGTCAGCACGCGATCCGGGCCGGTGCGAATGCGCAGCATGCCGAGCAGGTCGAGCGCCTGGCCGGGCTGGCGCCTGCCTTCGACGCTCAGGTCGTAGCGCGCGTTACCGTTGTAGGCGGCCTGGCGGATCTCGCCATTGCGCTCCAGATTGGCGGCCTGGTCATGCATGCCCGCTTCCGCTTTCGGGCCGAGCTTGTTGCCATTGGCCATTTGGCCGGCCGCCAGGGTATGCACGGCGGTGCCGGCGTAGGAATACTCGTAGCTGCCATCGGACTGAAACGCAGTCCGGGCGGTAAAGCGTTCGGGGACCAGGCATCCGGTCAGCAGCAGGGCGGCGCACGCGCCTGCGTACAGGAGTCGACGGCTCATCGGGCAATCCATGGAAGGTCGGAAACGCGCAGTGTAGCTCAGTCAATACAATCTTGTCAGAGTAGACAAATTTGCTTACAAGGTGCAACGTCACTTGCCGGGCGTGCGGGCAGCGCTACCCTCGTGCTACCCCCGTGCCGCGCCCCTGAGCACCGCCGGCGCGATGATGCGGTGCATCGGGGTCACCGGCAGCATGTAGAGCCGCCCGAGCCAGTTATGCACATGCACCACGGTCGACACCGTGGCCAGCACGTTGCCGCTGCCGGCATTGACCGTCTTGCACACCGACAGGATCACGTCGAGGTGCTTGTCCTTGTCGCCCAGCAAGACTTCGTCGGGCGTGTTGGCGAACAAGGTAAAGATGCCGACCCGGTCGCCGACCTGATAAGCCGAGGCCGGCTTGGCCGGATCGAGCATGGACAAGGTGCCGAGGTTTTTCAGGCCCAGCAGCGACACCACCCGGTTGCGCAAGGTCATCAGCCGGTTGACCCAGCGCGGCGTGCCGGCCGCCGCTTTCAGAAACAAGTCGAGCGCGCTGGCGGCGGGAATGGTGGTTTCAAGGGGTTTGGCGTGCATGGCGTCCGCGCGGAAGGGCAGTTCGTGCCGGTCCGGTCGGACGCGCGGCAGCGCGCGCCGCGCACGGAGCTCATCGATCCGGTCGGCGCCCGCCCGCGTTTACTGCATGAACCAGCCGTGGCTGACCACGATCGACTGCCCGGTCAGCGCATTGCTCGGGAAGGCCGCAAGGAACAGGGCGGTCTGCGCCACATCCTCGACGGTGGTAAATTCGCCATCCACGGTTTCCTTGAGCATCACGTTCTTGACGACATCCTGTTCCGAGATGCCGAGCGCCTTGGCCTGCTCGGGAATCTGCTTTTCGACCAGCGGCGTGCGCACGAAGCCGGGGCAGATGACATTGGCGCGCACGCCGTGCGCCGCGCCTTCCTTGGCCACCACCTTGCACAAGCCGATCAGGCCGTGCTTGGCCGTCACATAGGCCGACTTGAGCGGCGAGGCTTCTTTCGAATGCACCGAGCCCATGTAGATCACGCTGCCGCCGCGCTTTTGCGCATACATCACTTTCAGGCAAGCGCGGGTGGTCAGGAAGGCGCCGTCCAGGTGGATCGCCAGCATTTTTTTCCAGTCGTCGAAGGCAAAGCTCTCGACCGGGGCCACGATCTGGATGCCGGCGTTCGAGACCAGCACGTCGATACCGCCGAAGCGCGCGGCGACGGCCGCGATGCCCGCCTCGACTTCGGCTTCGCTGGTCACGTTCATGGCCACTGCCATGCTGCGCTCGCCCGAGGGATCGAGTTCCTTGGCGGTGGCCTCGGCCGCTTTGAGGTCGAGGTCGGCGATGACGACCTTGGCGCCGCTCTCGAAATAGACTTTGGCGATATGTTTGCCGATGCCGCTGGCGGCGCCGGTGATGACAGAGACTTTATCTTGCAGGTTCATGGGATTCCTCTTTCAGCAAATGAGTGGTGGCACTGGCGTGCCGGGAGGTCAGGAAATCGTAAATGGCGGGGCTCTTGTCGACCGGCGGCAAGGCCAGGATCTGCGGATGCGACAAGGTCAGCGCGGCGTCATCGTAGCCCGAACGCCAGTGTTCGTTCATGGTGACGCGCGAAAATTCGAAGTCCTTCGACTGGCCTTCGTAATTGCGCGAGCGGTACACCAGCTGGACGATGTTGTAGACCGCTTCGTCGGACGCCTCGGCCAGCAGGCGCGCCTGGGGCGTGCCGGCCAGCGCGGGCGGCATCTTGGCCAGCAGCTCGTTAAACGCGGTGCGCAGCTCGGCCAGTTTGCGGAACTTGTCGGTGGCGGCCCGCGTGCGGCTGGAAAACTGCACTTCCTTCATACGCACGGCCACCTCGGTCAGGTCGCGCGGCAGCGCGCCGCTGGCGCTCCACAGGTCGACCTGCAGCACCAGGGTATCGACCCCCGAGTGCGACGACAGCACCCAGTCGAGCGGGGTGTTCGAGACCAGCCCGCCATCCCAGTAATGCTCGCCGTCGATCTCGACCGCGTCGAAGCCCGGCGGCAGGGCGCCGCTGGCCATGATGTGTTTGGCGGCGATGGTGTCGACCGCGTTGTCGAAGTAGGCGAAGTTACCGGTGCGCACGTTCACGGCGCCGACCGACAGGCGCATCTCGCGGCTGTTGATGCGGTCGAAATCGACCAGACTGTTCAGCGTGCCTTCCAGCATCGAGGTGTCGTAATAACTGGTGGCGCCGCGGTTGGCCATCGGCAGGTACGGCGGCGGCATGCGCGGCTCGAAAAAGCCCGGCACGCCGTGCGAGAGCACGCGCCCGGCCGCCATCTGGTTGGCCCAGCCGCGCAGGGTGTCGCCGGTAAGCAGGCTGGTCCACCATTCGCCGGCGCCGCCGTCGCCGGCATTGCTGACCGTTTCCCAGAAGCTGCGCAGTTTGGCGACCCGGTCCGCGCGCGGGTTGCCGGCGATAATCGCGCTGTTGATGGCGCCGATCGAAATGCCGGCGATCCAGGTCGGCTCGATGCCCGCTTCCAGCAAGCGCTCGTAGACGCCGGCCTGGTAGGCGCCGAGCGCGCCGCCGCCCTGCAACAACAGGGCGATGCTGCCGAAGGCCGAGGCGCACGGGCGCGCCGCTTCGGGCGGCGCGCTGGCGCGATTATGCAATGTTGAGCCGTCACGCATGTTCGGGCACCGGAACGTCGAAACCATTGAGCGTGGTCGATACCATGGAATAGAGTCCGACCAGGTAGATTAGTTCATTGGTGCCCTTCTGGCCGAAGGTGGCCAGCGCCAGGCGATAGATCGGCTCGGGCAGCAGGCCGCCGCGGCACAGGGCGTAGGCGAGGTCGTAGGCGACGCTTTCTTCCTTGTTCAGGTCGGATGGCTTGAGGTCGGCCACCAGGGTCGCCAGGCGTTCGACCGGCATGCCTTCGGCCTCGGCCACGGCGATGTGGGCGTACAGCTCGTAGGCGGCGTCGAAGCGGGCGCCGACCACCAGGATGGCGATCTGGCGCACGTTGTCCGGCAGCACGGCGTTGGCGGTCATGGCCAGGGTCAGGTTCCAGATCGCCTTGCCGATGGCGGGCTCGTGCAGCCACGGGTTCCACGGCCCCATCAGGGCGCCATCCTCGCGCTGGGAGACGAAGGCGTTGAAGTTCGAGGCAATGCCTTTGCGCATGTCGTCGTACAGGGGCTGTTGTTCGGGGGTGAGGTCGGAAGGGGCGATCAGGGGCAGGCGCATGGTGGCTTTCGTGGTTGGCAACGGGGGAAGCCGAACCGGTCCATGCGGTGAATGCGCGGCCGTGGCCGGTGCGGGAGGATCGTTTCAGCTCGTTGCCAAAGAATACACCGGCTTACTTAGGCGAAAATTGCTTCGTGCGCAAGTCGATTGCGCGAGCGGACAGCGATGCGGCAATCCGAGCGGTCTGCTTGGCTATTTTACGATTACGCCAGCATGGTAGCGTCAGTACTCGATCGGCTTCTCATGTAAAAAATACGCCATTATTTTTACATGAGAACATCGTCATGTAAACAACGTGAGACTGAGCTCAACGCGTCAATATATTGAAAAATTCCTCGTTGATTGGCATCTCGGCTTTCACCCACTGAAATCCTTGCCACAGCGCGTCCTTGTAATGCAAGACCTCTTTGGTCTGTGCATCCGCGCCTTCGCCGCCGTTGGCGAAGCCTTGAAAAAGGGCATCGTTAGTGGTGACGATGTTTTCAATCTCGCTGGACAGCTTTGCTTCTTGCAATCCAAGCGCCTGGATTAATACACCTTGATTTGGCAACTGCCTGGCGGCGCCTTTCAGGTCGGCCAAGGCGGCGCGTGCCGCAATCGTCTGTTTGAGCACCGCCTTGGTCTCCAGCTTCGCAGGCGGAGGCAGCAAGGGCAGGTCGTTGAACGGCTTGTTCCGATCGAATGGCATGAGCGCCTTCCTACAAAATATCCGACGCCGTGTCGGCTTTCCACCGGCTAAAGCCGGGCGACTTCAACTGGATCGAACACGTTCGCAATCGATATCATACTAGTTCTCGCGAGGCGGGAGCGCCTCGGCGTGAAGAGGGCGACGCGGCAAGCTGGGAAGTGAGTGATGGGAAAACAGATGACAAAAAGCCCAGCTGATGAAGCTGGGCTTTTGCTGGAAAGACTGGTGCCGACTGCCGGTTTCGAACTGGCCACCTGATGATTACAAATCAACTGCTCTACCAAATGAGCTAAGTCGGCGAAACTTTTACAGCCGCGATTATACGCTATTTGATGCGCGTGAGCGTTGGACGGCCACCTTTTTTAGGCGGATCGTTGTTGTCGTCCGGACCCGGCGCGCTGGCCGGCACGCCCGTCGGCGCACTGTCCGATGCCGTCACCGGCACGCTCGACAGTCCCACCGGCGCCGGCTTGGACGGCGACGGCACGCTCGACAACGGGCTGTCGGTCGGCTGCCCGGCGGCGTTCTCGGATGCCGTGCTGCTCACTTCGAACGCCATCCCCTGGCCGTTCTCGTTGCCGTAGATCGCCAGTACATTTTGCACCGGTACGTAAATCTCGCGCGAGACGCCGCCGAAGCGGGCGTGGAACTGGATCGCTTCATTGTCCATCTTCAAGCCCGAGGTGGCGCCGAAGCTGATGTTGAGCACGATTTCGCCTTTTTTGACGAATTCCATCGGCACCGTCGTGGCGGCGTCGACCTTGACGGCGAGGTAGGGCGTGAACCCGTTGTCGGTGCACCACTCGTAAATGGCGCGCAGCAGGTAGGGCTTGGTTGAGATCTCGGACATGTTCTGTAATGGTGTGGTGCGACGCGTACACGCCAGTCTACTGCGATTCGCCCGCGCGCGGGCCAACTGGCGTGTACGGAAAGTTGCAGCTGGCGCCGGGGCGATCAGCGGCGCATGACTTTCTCGGACGGGGTCAGCGCTTCGATATAGGCCGGGCGCGAGAAAATCCGCTCGGCGTACTTCATCAGCGGCGCAGCCGTCTTCGACAGTTCGATGCCGTAGTGATCCAGGCGCCACAGCAGCGGGGCGACGGCCACGTCGAGCATCGAGAATTCGTCGCCGAGCATGTACTTGTTCTTCAGGAACAGCGGCGCGAGCGTGGTCAGGCGGTCGCGGATTTCGGCGCGGGCCTTGTCGTGGCTCTTGTCGTTGGCCTTGGCGCGCTCGCTCTCGAGCACATGCACATGGACGAACAATTCTTTTTCGAAGTTGAACAGCATCAGGCGCGCACGTGCGCGCATCAGCGGATCGGCCGGCATCAGTTGCGGATGCGGGAAGCGCTCGTCGATGTATTCGTTGATGATGTTCGATTCGTACAGGATCAGTTCGCGCTCGACCAGGATCGGCACCTGGCCGTACGGATTCATCGTCGAGATGTCTTCTGGCTTGTTAAACAGGTCCACATCGCGCACTTCGAAGTCCATGCCTTTTTCGAACAGGACCAGGCGGCAGCGTTGGGAGAACGGGCACGTGGTGCCGGAGTAGAGAACCATCATTTTTATAGTTCCTTAGAAACAAAGGGGGTGAAACGACGAGCGGATCACCCCGAAATGTACTCGCTGAATGACTCAGCGGGCAATGAATGAAGCGTGCAGCCTGCTTACTTGACTTCTTTCCAGAACGATGCGCTCAGGCGCCATGCGAACAGGGCGAAGATCGACATCAGGAACAAGACCCACACACCGAGGCTCTTGCGGGTGGCGGCGGCCGGCTCGGCCATCCACTCGAGGTAGGCCACCAGGTCGGCCGTCGCTTCGTCGAACTGGAGCGGGGTCATGCTGCCGGGCGTGACTTGCGTAAAGCCGGCGAACTTGTGTACGGTTTTGTTTGCATCATGCGGATCTTTGACCTCATCCATCTTGACGGTACGCACACCCTGCTGTTGCCACATGACGTGCGGCATGGCCACGTTCTCGACCACCAGATTGTTCCATCCGGTCGGACGGGTATCGTCCTTGTAGAAGGTACGCAGGTAGGTGTACAGGTAGTCGGGGCCGCTGCCGTGCGAGGAAGCCTTGGCGCGCGCGATCACCGACAGGTCGGGCGGTACCACGCCGAACCATTGCTTGGCGTCGGCCGGGCGCAGCGCGGTGGTCATCAGCGCGCCGACTTTTTCACCGGTAAACAGCAGGTTTTCCTTGATTTGCTCTTCCGTCAGACCCAGGTCTTTCAGGCGGTTGTAGCGCATCGAGGTAGCCGAGTGGCAGTTCAGGCAATGGTTGACGAACAGCTTGGCGCCGTTTTGCAGCGAGGAGAGGGTCGGACGCGCCGGCGCCTTGTCCAGCGGATGGGTGCCACCGCTGGCCAGCGCCAGGCCCGGCAGCAATGCCAGGATACCGATCAGTTTTTTCGGAAAATTCATGTAATGTCCTTTTGCTGTGATGTCGTCGATTAGTGCGGATGGAACGTCACACGTTTCGGCACGGGCTTGAAGGTGCCCATCGAGCTCCACCAAGGCATCAACATGAAGAAACCGAAGTACAACAGGGTACACACCTGCGACGCGGCCGTGTAGAAGGCGGTCGGCAGCTGGGTGCCGAGGTAGCCGAGGATCACGAACGACAGGCCGAACACGATGTAGACATACTTGTGCCAGTCGGGACGGTAGCGGATCGACTTGACCGGCGACTGGTCCAGCCACGGCAGGGCGGCGATGATCATCACCGACGAACCGAACAGCACCACGCCCCAGAATTTCGCATCGAGCACCTGCGGCAGCATGCCGATGATGACCAGCAGCGCGAAACCGGCGATGGCGGCCTTGACGATGAACGGCAGGCGCGTCTTGACCCAGATGAAGGCCACGTACAGGGCGATCGCACCCATCAGCACATACATGAAGTCGGCCGTGGTGGCGCGCAGCACCGAGTAGAACGGCGTGAAATACCAGGTCGGGGCGATGTGGGCCGGGGTCTTGAGCGAATCGGCCGGGATGAAGTTGTTGTACTCCAGGAAGTAGCCGCCCATTTCCGGGGCAAAGAACACCACCGCGCTGAAGATCAGCAGGAACACCGACACGCCGAACAGGTCGTGCGCCGAGTAGTAAGGATGGGACGGGATCGAATCGAGCGGATGGCCGTCCGGACCCAGGGTTTCCTTGACTTCGATACCGTCAGGATTGTTCGAACCGACTTCGTGCAGCGCGATCAGGTGGGCGGCAACCAGGCCCAGCAGAACCAGCGGAATCGCGATCACGTGGAAGGCGAAGAAGCGGTTCAGGGTGGCGTCCGACACCACGTAGTCGCCGCGGATCCACAGCGACAGGTCAGGGCCGATGAAAGGAATCGCACCGAACAGGTTGACGATCACCTGGGCGCCCCAGTACGACATCTGGCCCCATGGCAGCAGGTAGCCGAAGAAGGCTTCGGCCATCAGGCACAGGAAGATCGCAAAGCCGAACAGCCAGATCAGTTCGCGCGGTTTGCGGTAAGAACCGTACAGAAGGCCGCGCGTCATGTGCAGATAGACGATGATGAAGAAGGCCGAGGCGCCGGTCGAGTGCATGTAGCGCACCAGCCAGCCCCACGGTACTTCGCGCATGATGTATTCGACCGAACCGAAGGCCAGGTTGGCGTCCGGCTTGTAGTGCATGGTCAGGAAGATGCCGGTGACGATCTGTAATACCAGCACCAGCATCGCGAGCGAGCCGAAGATGTACCAGAAATTGAAGTTTTTCGGGGCGTAGTACTGGCCCCACTGGTCGTTCCACAGCTTGGTCAGGGGAAATCGGTCGTCCACCCAGCCCAGCGCCTTGTCGGCCACCGGCGCATTCGCGGGGAACTTGGTTTCTTTAAAAGCGGCCATGGTTATGCCTCGCCTTTCTCGTCTTTACCGATGATCAACTTGTCGCCCACGAACATATGGCGCGGCACTTCGAGGTTGTCCGGCGCCGGCTTGTTCTTGAACACGCGACCGGCCAGGTCGAAGGTCGAACCGTGGCAAGGGCACAGGAAGCCGCCGTGCCAGTCGTCCGGCAGGTTCGGCTGGGCGCCTTCGGTGAACTTCGAGGTTGGCGAGCAGCCCAGGTGCGAGCAGATGCCGACCGCGACCAGCAGTTCCGGCTTGATCGAACGGTGTTCATTGCGCGCGTACTCGGGCGTGAGCGCGTCGGGCGTGCGCTCCGACTTCGGATCGGCGACCGCGCCGTCGGTCTTCTTCAGCGAAGCGACCATTTCCGGCGAACGCTTGAGAATCCACACGGGCTTGCCGCGCCATTCCACGGTTTTCATTTCGCCGACCACCATGCCGGCAATATCCACTTCTACCGGCGCGCCAGCGGCTTTTGCCTTCTCCGACGGCTGGAATGTGCTTACCAAGGCTCCCGCCGTGGCCAAACCGACAACACCACCCGCCGCGCACGTAGCGGCGAGCATGACGCGTCGGCCCGGATCGACCTGCTTTTCGTTACTCATACCAACCCCAATCAGTCAAAATGCGAAATCTTAAAAAGCTACTTAGAGCTTCTAGCAACCTTAAATTATAAGGGAATAGGGGGGCGAGTTAAAGAAAAAATGTTGCTCGTGCGCCTGTCAAGAGCGAATCATCGCCAATTTGAAACGAATCTGCCGTCCGTTGCGCGCTTTTCGCGCCAGTCAGCCCTGTTTGCAGGACGATCGCGGTGCGCCGGACCGATGACACGGTTTGGTTTCTCATGCCGCTAAGGTATGATCCGGATGGCTGTTTCACAATTCTTTTGGGGGCGATAATGACGATGATGAGCGAGTTCCGGCAATTCGCGATGAAGGGCAATGTGGTCGACCTCGCCGTCGGCGTGATCATTGGTGGTGCTTTCGGCAAGATTGTCGATTCATTGGTGCAAGACATCATCATGCCGCCCATCGGCCGCCTGTTCGGCGGGCTCGATTTTGCCAATTATTATCTGCCTTTGAACAAGCAGGCCATGAACCTGACCCTGGTCGAAGCCAAGAAGGCCGGCGCGGTACTCGCCTACGGTAACTTCCTGACCATCCTGCTCAATTTCATCATTCTTGCCTTCATCATCTTCCAGATGATCCGCCTGATGAACAAGCTGCGCCGCGCCGAGGAACCGCCGGCGGTGGCGGCCTCCCCGACCCCCGAAGACGTGCTGTTGCTGCGCGAAATACGCGATGCGCTGAAAAAATAGACAGGAGGGCGCGATGCGGCGCTTGTGGTTGTTGTTTGCCCAGGTGGTCACGATGGCACTGGCTTTGTATATGGTGGCCGCGGCCGTGCGCCCCGACTGGCTGGCGTGGCCCGCGCGCCGGCTTGAACCGGCCAAGGTCGCCGGCAACGTGCCGCTGTTGCAGGCGCCGGGCGCGGTCCCGGCCGCCGGCAGCTACCGCGACGCGGCCGCGCGCGCCATGCCGGCCGTGGTCAACATCCTCACCAGCAAGGATCGCGGGCGCGAGCATCCGCTGCTGAAAGACCCGTTCTTCCGCCGCTTTTTCGGCGACCGCCTGCCGCCCGAGGAGCAGCAGGCCAGCCTGGGCTCCGGCGTGATCGTCAGCCCGGACGGGGTCATCCTCACCAACAACCATGTCATCGAAGGCGCCGACCAGATCCAGGTGGTGCTGGCGGACGGGCGCAAGGCGCCCGCGCGCCTGGTCGGCAGCGACCCGGAGACCGACCTGGCGGTGATCCGCATCGATGTGCGCAAGCTGCCCGCGATCGTGCTCGGCGACGATGCGGCGGTGCGCGTGGGCGACGTGGTGCTGGCCATCGGCAACCCGTTCGGGGTCGGCCAGACGGTTACCCTGGGCATCGTGTCCGCGCTCGGGCGCAACAACCTGCACATCAACCAGTTCGAAAACTTCATCCAGACCGACGCCGCGATTAACTTCGGCAACTCGGGCGGGGCCCTGGTCGATACCAAGGGCCACCTGCTCGGCATCAATTCGGCCATCTATTCGCAAAGCGGCGGCTCGGTCGGGATCGGCTTCGCGATTCCCGTCACCACCGCCAAAACGGTGCTCGACGCCATCCTGCGCGACGGCGCCGTGGTGCGCGGCTGGATCGGCATCGAAACCCAGGAGATCACGCCCGAGCTGGCGGACAGCTTCGGGCTCGAGCGGCAAAGCGGCACCATCATCGCCGGCGTGGTGCGCAACGGCCCGGCCGACCGCGCCGGGCTGCGTCCGGGCGACATCTTGCTGGCCGTCGACGGCAAGGACGCCGGCAGCACCACCAACACGCTGAACCTGATTGCGCAGCTGGCGCCGGGCGGCAAGGCTACAATGACCGTGATGCGCAAGAATCGCCCGGCAACGGTCGACGTCACCGTCGGCAAGCGCCCGCGTCCGCAGTAATCCGCCTTCGCTCTTCTTGTTTTACCTTTTCTTCCGGACCCACAATGCATTTGCGCGACCTGACGCAGTTTCTGAACGAATTAAGCGAAAATAACAACCGTCCCTGGTTCATCATGAACAAACCGCGCTACGATATCTTGCGCGAAGAATTCCTGGCCGTCGTGACCGAACTGATCCGCGAACTGAGCAAGTTCGATCAGCAGGTGGCGGCCTGCAATCCCAAGAAAGCGATGTTCCGCATCAACCGCGACATCCGCTTTGCCAACGACAAGCGCCCGTACAAGACGCGCTTCTCGGCCGGCATCACGCCCAAGGATTTGCGGCGGCCAAGCGCCGGCGGCGGCTCCACCTACTATTTCCAGATCGAAGGCAACGGCAAATTGCAGTTCGGGGTTGGCGAATACCTGCCGCCGGCGCCGCGCCTGAAGGCAATTCGTGAACACATTGTCAACGATGCGACAGGATTTGCCAAAGTACTGAAGAATAAACAATTGCGCGCCACCTACGGCGACCTGCTGGACGAAGACAAGCTGCAGCGTCCGCCCAAAGGCTTCGATCCGCAGCATGTGCATATCGCGTATTTGAAGCTGAAAAGCTTTTTTGTCTGGACCGGGATCGACCTGAAGATCAATCAACCGGACCAGCTGGTGCCCGACCTGGCGCGCGGATTCAAAGACGCCTTCGCGCTGGTGACGTGGTTGCGCAGCGTGGAGATGAGCGACACGGAAGAATAAAGGGAAACATCATGGCCTTACAACATGCCGCCTCGGGCGAACTGATTCCACTGCAACGCGGCGACGACGATATCGCCCATTTCACCTCGGTGGCGCTGGCCAAGACCGGGAACATGGAGCTGATCCGGCTGGTGCTGCCCAAGGACCGGGACATGCCGCTGCATAAGGTCGATGGCGAAATCACCTTGCTGTGCTTGCAGGGCGAGATCGTGTGCGATGCGCACGGCAAGAGCGTCGTGTTGCGTCCGGGCGAGATGCTGTACCTGCTCGGCGGCGTGCCGCACGGCTTGCGCGCGAACGACGATGCGGTGGCGCTGTTGACCATCTTGCTCACGTCCTGAAGCCTTGACCGTGGCAAGGAACAGCTTAAGATGATACTGAGCACATTTCTCCGGAGGATTCCGTGGACCGCCACCGTTTTTTGATACTCGCGCTGGCCGCGAGCGTACTCGGTCCAGGGGCCGCTGCCGCTGCCGAGACCAGGGACATGCACGTTTCCACCCTGGTCGGCAATGATCCGTCCGCCAGCATCGCCGAACTGGTCATGGCCGAAGCCTATCGCCGCATCGGCCGGGTGCTGGTGGTGCACAAGCTGCCGGGCGAACGCACCCTGATGATGGCCAACGAAGGCCGGATGGATGGCGAGCTGTACCGAAAGGTCGGCATGGAGCGGGAATATCCGAACCTGATGATCGTTCCCGTGCCCTTGCTGACCTATGAGATCGTCATCTTCACGCGCGGGACCGAGTTCACCGTCAACGGCTGGGAAAGCCTGCGGCCGTTCTCGATCGGCTATGTGCGCGGCATCAAGATCGTCAAGGAAAATACGGCGGGCATGAAGACCGAAGCGGTGCCGACCATGGAACAAGCCTTTCAGAAGCTGAGCATGGGACGCACCGATGTCGTGGTCGGCAACCGCTTGTCGGGACTGGCCGCCGCCGAGACCCTCAAGATCGACGATGTGCGCGCGCTCTCGCCCGCGCTGGCCTCGTTCCCGGTGTACCACTACGTGAACAAGCACCACGCCGCGCTGGTGCCGGCACTGGCGGCGGCCCTGCAGGCGATGAAGGCGGACAAGACCATCGAAAAACTGCAGAAACAGGGCGCGCGCGGCGCACCGCCCTGAGCTCCGGCGGCGCCGGCCCGCTCGCCTGACCCTTCAGCTCAATTCATCGCGCGGATCGCGCGCCAGCAACTGCGCCAGCATCGCCTGGGGCGTGTCGCCATCGAACAGCACGCCGGCCACCGCATTGGTGATCGGCATGTCCACTCCCAGCGTGCGCGCCAGCGCGCGTACCGCTTTCGCGCACGGCACGCCTTCGGCCACATGCCCGAGCTCGGCCACGATGGTGTCGAGCGCCTTGCCTTGCGCCAGGCCCAGGCCCACGCGGCGGTTGCGCGACAGGTCGCCGGTGCAGGTCAGGATCAGGTCGCCCATCCCGGTCAATCCCATGAAGGTGGCCGGAATGCCGCCCAGCGCCGTGCCCAGCCGCGTAATTTCGGCCAGCCCGCGCGTGATCAGGGCCGCGCGCGCATTCAGGCCCAGCCCCAGACCGTCGGCCACGCCGGTGGCGATCGCCAGCACATTCTTGACCGCGCCGCCCACTTCCACGCCGACCAGATCGTCGCAGGCATACACGCGGATAGGGCCGCCATGCACCGTGGACACCACCCGCTCGCGCAGCATGTCCGAGCGCGACGCGACCGTCAGCGCGCACGGCAGGCCGCGCGCCACTTCCTGCGCGAACGACGGTCCCGACAGCGCGGCGCCGGCCACCCCGGCGCCCAGCACCTGCTGCACCACCTGGTGCGGCAACAGGCCGGTATCGCCCTCGAAGCCCTTGCAAAGCCAGACGATATGCGATATTGCGTGGGTTTGCAGTTGCAGCAAGAGCGGGCGCAGGCCGGCCACCGGGCAGGCCGCGATCAGCAGCGGCGCCTCGTCCTCGGGCGTGCCGTGTACGTGCGCCAGGGCGGCGTCGATATCGGCCGTGACTTGCAAGCCGGGCGCAAACGCGCAGCCGGGCAGGTAGGCGCGGTTCTCGCGCGCTTGCGCCATGGCGTCCATGGCGCCGCCATTGCGGCCCCACATCAGCACATCATGGCGCGCCGCCAGGGCAATCGCCACGGCGGTGCCCCAGGCTCCGGCGCCCAACACGGTAATCTTGCGGGGTGAAACCTTGTGCGTGCTGGTCGGCATGGGGCTCAGATGCCCCACACGTCGGCAGCGCGCATATAGCCGGTGATGCCGTCACGATGACGGACTTTGACCCAGCTTGACGCCGGCGCATCGAGCAGTTCCAGCAGCACGCCCTTGTCGGCGGTCATCACCGGATTGGCGTCGGCCTCGGCCGCGCTACGCACTTTGGCGTTGGCGCTGCGCACCACCAGGGTGCGGCGCGGGCTGAGCGACTTGGCTTCGGCCCAGGCCAGGTCGCCGCTGACGTCGCGCAGCTTGACCCATTCGCCATAGGTGAGCACGACTTCGACCGGCATGCCGCGCGGCGCGATGAACAGCCGGGTGCCTTTCAGCGAGGGCGCGTCATACAGGATCAGGCTGGCCGCGCCGACGCTCTTGAATTCGAGCGCGTGCGCCGAGGCCGAGGCCAGCACGAATGCGGCACTGAGGAGAAAACGGGGAATTGTCATTGCGTGGCCTTCGCCGTGAGAGTGCAGGGTGGCGGCCGCGGCGACGGAGATCCGTGCCCGGACAGGACCCGCGCGCAACTGCTGCGCGCGGGCGGCCTGGCCCACCCTGCGGTCGTACTTAGTGTGCTGCGGTGTCCGCTGGGGCAGCGGCGGCTGCATCAGCCAGCGCCTGACGACGCTGCTGGTAGAACACTTCGAAATTGATCTCTGCCAGATGCACAGGCGGGAAGCCGGCACGGGTGATCACGTCGGCGATATTGCCGCGCAGGTAAGGGTAAACAATGTTCGGGCAGCCGATTCCCAGCAGGGGATCCATCTGGTCCGCAGGAATGTTGCGCGCTTCGAAGATACCAGCTTGCTTGCCTTCAACCAGGAACGCAACCTTGTCCTTGACCTTGGCGGTCACGGTGATGGTGACGGTCGACTCGTAGATGCCGTCGGCGATGGCTTCGGCGCCAACGTCCAGCGACACTTCGATCGACGGCGCTTCTTGCTCGAGGAAGATGGCTGGGGAATTCGGCTGTTCCAGCGACATGTCTTTCAGGTAGACGCGTTGGATTTGGAATACGGGTTGCAGATTTTCGTCAGACATGGAACGCTTTCGTTGAGAAATTAACAGAACGGCGACACGCCGTTCCCTCTGTGCTTGGACTTCAAACGCGACGGCAATTGTAGCAAAATCATACGACTTGAAATAGTTTTGCGCAATCGATTAGCGGTAATCCGGGACTATATGCCGATCAACGCCCTTTTAACAAGGGATCGAGGCGTCCTTGTTGATCGAGCGCATACAAGTCATCGAAACCGCCGACGTGCGTTTCGCCCACGTAAATCTGGGGCACGGTGCGGCGGCCGGTCTTGGTCATCATGACCGTTTTTTGTTCCGGGTCGAGGTCGACCCGGATTTTCTCGATGTCGGTCACGCCCTTCGCTTCGAGCAGGCGCTCGGCGCGTACGCAGTACGGGCAGGCGGCGGTATGGTAGAGCACTACATGGGCTGTCATGGTGTTTCCTTTCTCACTTTGCAATCGGCAAGCCAGCGGCTTGCCATGCGGTCTGGCCACCATCGAGGCTGAACACATCGGTAAAACCGGCGCCTTCGAGGATCTTGATGGCCTTGTCGGCGCGCGCGCCGGTCTGGCACACGACGATCACGGTTTTGCTTTTCGCCTTGTCGAGCTCGGCGATGCGGGACGACAAGTCTGCCAGCGGAATGTTTTTCGCGTCGCGCAAATGCCCGATTGCAAATTCTTCAGCCGTGCGCACGTCCACCAGCACGGTCTTGCCGCGGTTGATGAGCTGGGTCACCTGCAGCGAAGAAGCACGTTTGCCGCGTGGTTGCAGCGCCGGCCAGAGCAGGGCGCCGCCCGACAGCACGACGATGCTGACGATAAAAATATGGTCAATAATGAATTTCACGGGGTTCCAATGGTTTAGGACAATCCCCGCATTATAAAATAGAAGCCGGATCTGCTATAACTTAGCCTTTGGCGCAGCAGTAACAGGCTGTGGCGCTCACCATTTTCGCATCGCACCCCTTTTCCTCACTCTTCTGAAAAACTTGCTTATGTACAAAATTGTCTTCATGCGCCACGGCGAATCCACCTGGAACCTCGAGAACCGCTTCACCGGCTGGACCGACGTCGACCTGACCGAAAAAGGCGTGCGCGAAGCGCGCAGCGCCGGCAAGGTGTTGAAAGATGCGGGTTTTACCTTCGACGTCGCCTACACCTCGGTGCTCAAGCGCGCCATCCGCACCTTGTGGCTGGCGCTCGACGACATGGACATGATGTGGCTGCCGGTCAAGAACGACTGGCGCCTCAACGAGCGCCACTACGGCGCCCTGCAGGGCCTGGACAAGGGCGAAACCGCCGCCAAGTACGGCGACGCCCAGGTGCTGGTCTGGCGCCGCAGCTACGACACCCCGCCGCCGGCGCTGGAAGCGTCCGACCAGCGCACCTCGTTCAACGATCCGCGCTACGCCGGCGTGCCGAAAGACAGCATTCCCCTGACCGAATGCCTGAAAGACACCGTGGCGCGCGTGATGCCGGTGTGGGATGAAGAAATCGCCCCGGCCATCCGCGCCGGCAAGAAAATCCTGATCTCGGCCCACGGCAACAGCTTGCGCGCCCTGATCAAAATGCTCGACGGCATCAGCGACGAGGACATCGTCGGCCTCAACATCCCCAACGGCCAGCCGCTGGTGTACGAGCTCGACGCCGACCTGAAACCGGTCCGTCACTATTACCTGGGCGACCAGGACGCCATCGCCGCCGCCGTCGCGGCGGTCGCCAACCAAGGGAAGGCCAAGTAAGTTTTGTCTTTCAAGTTCAAGCAGTTAGCGGCCGGGGCTTTGTTCGCGCTCGTGGCCGTCGCCACGTGCGGCGCGGCTCCCGCGTCGGGTACCGCGCCCGCTTCCGCTCCCCGCCAGACCGAACGCAGCAAGCAGAAAGCGCTGGCGGAGAAGACGCGCGCCGGCATCCAGCAAAAGCTGGCCGAGCTCAAGCGCGAAGTCAGCAAGACCGAAAGCGAGCGCGAGGATGCGGCCGACACCCTGGCCGCGTCCGAGGAAGCCATTTCCGACGCCAACCGCGTGCTGCGCGAGCTCGCCGACGAGCAGAGCGACACCAACGCCAGCGTGGCCGCCCTGGCCGCCTCGCAAGAGCAACTGGGGGCCACCATCGTCAGCCAGAAACAGCAACTGGCGCGCCTGTTGCGCGAGCAATACCTTGCCGGCAACGAAGACCGGATCAAGCTGCTGCTCTCGGGCGACAATCCGAACCGCATCAACCGCGACTTGCAATTGATGGCCTATGTCTCGAAAGCCCAGGCCAGGCTGCTCGGCTCTTTGCACGGCAACCTGGCCGCCGTCGCCAGCAACCGCGACAAGGCCGAAAACGCGCGCGAGGAACTCGATGAAATCGCCCGCGAAGAGCGCGAGCAGAAAGCCGTGCTGGTCAAGGAAAAGGCGCGCCGCGCCGCCTTGCTCGGTTCCCTGTCGGAACGGCTCTCCGAGCAGCGCAAGGAAATCGGCGGCCTCGAGCGCGACGAACAGCGCATGGCCGGGCTGGTCGACAAGCTCTCCCAGCTGATCAAGGAACAAGCCGCGGCGGCGGCCGCCGAGCAACGGCGCCAGGAAGCGCTGGCCGCCGCGCGCGCCAAGGCTGCCGAGCAGGCGCGCCTGCTGGCGGAGGCCAAAAAAGCCGAACGCCGTGCCGAACGCGAGCGCGAACGGGAGCGCGAACGCGAACGCGAACGCGAACGCGAACGCCTGGCGCGCGAAGCGGCCAAAAAGCCGCCCAAGACCGATCCGCGCACGGGCGCCAAAATCCCGGTGCCGGTCCCGGCGCCGGCGCCGGCGCCGCTCGACCCGATCGACGACGATGAAGCACCTGTCGTCGCGCACGTGCCGGACAAAGCGCCAGCGGCGCCGCCGCGTAAACCCGATATCGCGCTGGCCCCGGCCATGCTCGACGGCGCCTTTGCCAGCCTGCGCGGCAAGCTGCGCGCGCCGGTGTCGGGCAAGCTGGCGGCCCGTTTCGGCGCCAAGCGCGGCAGCGGACCGAGCTGGAAAGGCATGTTCATCAAGGCCGCCGAAGGCAGCGAAGTGCGCGCCGTGGCCGGCGGGCGGGTGGTGTTCGCGCGCTGGATGCGCGGCTTCGGCAACCTGATCCTGGTCGACCATGGCAGCGAATACCTCTCGATCTACGGCAACAACCAGGCCCTGCTCAAACGCGAGGGCGACGCCGTCAAAGGCGGCGACCCGATCGCCAGCGCGGGAAACACCGGCGGCAACGAGGAATCGGGGCTATACTTTGAAATCAGGCACAAGGGTGCGGCAGTCGATCCGGCGGGCTGGGTGAATTTCTGACGGTATTACTATAGGTAGAAGAATGAAAGTCAAAAGTATCGGCCTGATCGGCATGGGCATGGTGGCCGGCGTGGCCGCCTCCTTCCAGTTTTCGGCCATGGCGCAAAAACCCGGCAGCGCGCCCCTGCCGCTCGACGAGCTGCGCCAGCTCACCGATGTGTTCGGCCTGATCAAGTCCGACTATGTCGAACCGGTCGAAGACAGCAAGCTGCTGTCCGAAGCGATCACCGGCATGGTGGCCTCGCTCGACCCGCACTCGGTCTACCTCGACAAAAAAGCCCTGCGCGAAATGCAGGAAAGCATGCAGGGCCGCTTCGTGGGCCTGGGCATCGAAGTGGCCATGGAAGAGGGCTACGTCAAGATCGTGACCCCGATCGAAGATTCGCCGGCGTTTCGCGCCGGGATCAAGGCGGGCGACCTGATCACCCGTATCGACAGCACCCCGATCAAGGGCATGTCGCTGGACGAAGCGATCAAGAAAATGCGCGGCGAGCCGAAAAGCCGTGTGGTCCTGACGATCGCGCGCAAGGGCGACGACATGCCCTGGATCGTGCCGCTGATGCGCGAAGAAATCCGCGTGCAAAGCGTCAAGGCCAAGATGGTCGAGCCGGGCTACGGCTGGCTGCGCATCAGCCAGTTCCAGGAACAGACCGTGGACGACATGGTGAAAAAGGTCAACGCGCTGTACGCCCAGGACCCCAAGCTCAAGGGCCTGGTGCTGGACCTGCGCAACGATCCGGGCGGCTTGCTGCCGGGCGCGATCGGCGTGTCGGCCGCGTTCCTGCCGCATGACAAGCCGATCGTCTCGACCGCCGGCCAGCGGCGCGATTCGAACGAAGTGTTCTACGGCCGCCGCGAATTCTACGCCGCCCGGAATGGCGCCGATCCGCTCGCCAAGCTGCCGGCCGCGCTGAAAAACGTGCCGGTGATCGTGCTGGTCAACACCGGCTCGGCCTCGGCCTCCGAAATCGTCGCCGGCGCCTTGCAGGATTACAAGCGCGCCATCATCATGGGTACCCAGACCTTCGGCAAGGGCTCGGTGCAAACCTTGCGCCCGCTCACCAAGGACACCGCTGTCAAGCTCACCACTGCGCGCTACTTCACACCGAACGGGCGCTCGATCCAGGCCAAGGGCATCGTGCCCGACGTGATGGTCGACGAAACCGCCGAGGGCGACGGCTTGAACAGCCTGCGCGTGCGCGAAGCCGACCTGGAGAAGCATTTGTCCGACGGCAGCGGCAAGGACAGCGTCGATGCGGGCCGCGCGCGCCGCGACGAAGTCGAAGAAGACCAGCGCGCCCAGGCGCTCGCGCGCACCCGCAAGCCGCTCGAATTCGGCAGCAAGGACGACTTCCAGCTGGCCCAGGCCCTGAACCATTTCAAGGGCTTGCCGGTCAAACTTTCCAAGGTCGAGCCGGTGCATGACAAGGAAGGCGAGAAGGCGAAGGACAAGGCGGCGCCGGGTGTCAAGCTGCCGGCAACCGAGCTCAAGCCGCCCGAACTCAACAAAGGCGACAAGAAATAATGCAGCAAGGTACGGCCCGCATCCGATGAACGACGACCAGTTGCTGCGC
This sequence comes from Massilia genomosp. 1, assembly GCF_011682185.1. NCBI lineage: Bacteria > Pseudomonadati > Pseudomonadota > Betaproteobacteria > Burkholderiales > Oxalobacteraceae > Massilia > Massilia genomosp. 1. The sequence continues at coordinate 61,232 of NZ_WHJF01000012.1, read as the reverse complement.
TACTCGCGCCATATCTTGCTCGACGAAATCGGCATTGAAGGCCAGCAGCGGGCGCTGGCGGCGAGCGCGCTCGTCATCGGCGCCGGCGGGCTCGGTTCGCCGGCGGCCTTGTACCTGGCCTCGGCCGGGATCGGGCGCATCGTGCTGGTCGATGATGACGATGTCGACCTCACCAACCTGCAGCGCCAGATCCTGCACACCACCGCGCGGGTGGGGCAGCCCAAGGCCGAGTCCGGCCGCGCCGCGCTGCTGGCGATCAATCCCGAGATCGACGTCGTGGCCTTGCGCGAGCGGGCCGATGACGCGCGCCTGGCCGAGCTGGTCGGGCAGGCGTCGGTGGTGCTCGATTGCAGCGACAACTTTGCCACGCGACACGCCGTCAACCGGGCCTGCGTGGCGCACAAGGTGCCGCTGGTGTCGGGCGCGGTGATCCGTTTTGACGGGCAGATCAGCGTGTTCGATGCGCGCCGCGCCGATTCGCCGTGCTACAGCTGTCTGTTTCCGCAGGATCAGCACTTTGAGGATGTGGCGTGCAGCAGCATGGGCGTGTTCGCGCCCTTGGTGGGCGTGGTCGGCGCGATGCAGGCGGCCGAGGCGCTGAAATTGGTGATGCGGGTCGGGCAATCGCTGGCGGGACGCCTGCTGCTGCTCGACGGGCGCGCCATGGAGTGGACCAGCATCGGCGTGGCGCGCAATGCGGGGTGTCCGGTGTGCGGGTGCGCCGGGTAACTTCAGCGTCCTGGGACTCCTCGCTTGTAGCCCATACCCTCAAGTCCGTCGTTCCCGCGAAGGCGGGAACGACGGTTTTGAGGGAGCGCTTAGTCATGCTGTGCCGCCGCTTCCGGCCCCCTTTTCACCCCTCTCCCTCCCCCAACATAGTCATTTGTGCATTTGTCTTTCTGACATTGCGCTAGACCGTACTTCGCCGTGCTATTCTTGCGACCCAGCACAATTCCCCCCATCCCGTCCAGGAGATGCACCACATGAAACGTCCGCTCGTCCTTGCTGTCGCTGCCGCCCTGAGCTGGTCGGCCCACGCCGCCACCCAGACCATCCGCTACGAAATGCATGCCGAAAACGGCAAGCGCATCGGTGAACAGGTCGTCGAGCGCGACGACGATGGCCTCACCCGCGTACGTTTCATCTACAAGGACAACGGCCGCGGCCCCGAACTGAGCGAACAATTCCGCCTCGGCGCCGACGGCACCATGATCGACTACACGGTCAAGGGCAACTCGACCTACGGCGCGGTGGTGGACGACCGCTTCGAACGCAAGGGCGACCAGGCCAGCTGGCAATCGACCTCCGAAAAAGGCGCCAAAGCGATCACCGGCCCGGCCTTGTATGTGCCCCTGAACGGCTCGGCCGAAATGGCCTCGATCGCGATCGCCGCGCTGGCCGCCAGCCCGGGCGGCAGCCTGCCGCTGCTGCCTTCCGGCACCCTGACCCAGCGCAAACTCGATGAAGTGGAGGTCGGCGCCAACGGCAAGACGCGCAAGGTGCAGCTGTTCGCCCAGACCGGCCTGGGCATGTCGCCGCAGTTCTACTGGGCCACCACCGACGCCAAACCGCGCCTGTTCGCGGTCGTCATCCCCGGCTTCATGACCGCCACCGAAGAAGGCTGGCACAGCGTCGGCAAGGTGCTGGCCGAACGCCAGAAACTGGCCGAGAGCAAAATGCTGAACGACCTCGCCAGCACTCTCCAGCACAAGCTGACCGGCTTGACGGTGATCAAGAACACGCGCATCTTCGACAGCGAAAAAGCCACCGTCGGCGCGCCGTCCGACGTGTATGTGCTGCGCGGTCGCATCAGCGCCATCCTGCCGGCCGGCGCCCCGGTGCGCGGCGCCGTCAACGAAATCGACGCGGCCGGGCGCATCATGTTGCCCGGCCTGTTCGACATGCACGGCCACGTGGGCCGCTGGGACGGCGGCCTGAACCTGGCCGCAGGCGTGACCACGGTGCGCGACATGGGCAACGATAACGAGCAATTGCAGCAGATCCTCGACGAAATCGCCGACGGCCGCCTGCTCTCGCCGCAAGTGGTGCCGACCGGTTTCCTGGAAGGCGAGAGCCCGTTCTCGTCGAACGGCGGCTTCGTCGTCAAGGACTTGCCGGCCGCTAAAAACGCGATCGACTGGTACGCCGAACACGGCTATCCGCAGCTGAAAATCTACAACTCCTTCCCCAAGGCGATCCTGAAAGACACCGTGGCCTACGCCCACAGCCGCGGCATGCGCGTCTCCGGCCACATTCCGGTCGGCCTGCGCGCGCATGAAGCGCTGGACGCCGGCTACGATGAAATCCAGCACATCAACCAGGTCATGCTCAACTTCCTGGCCACGCCGGAAACCGAAACGCGCACCCTGGAACGCTTCATCTTGCCATCCGAAAAAGTGGCCGGCCTGGACTTCGATGCGCCCAAGGTCAAGCAATTCATCGCGCGCCTGGCGGCCAAGCAGATCGTGATCGATCCGACCCTGGCCACGTTTGCCTTCCTCAAGCAGCGCGACGGCGACCTCAACGAGCCCTTCGTGGCCGTGGCCGAGCACATGCCGCCGGATGTCAAGCGCGGCTTTTATGTCGGCACCATGAAGATCGCCGACGAAGCGGCCCAGAAGCGCTACGAAAAATCCTACGCCAAGATGGTCGACTTCGTCGGCCGCCTGTACAAGGCGGGCGTGCCGATCGTGGCCGGCACCGATGAAATGGCCGGCTTCACCCTGCAGGCCGAACTCGAACTGCTGGTCAAGGCCGGCCTCACGCCGGCCCAGGCGATCCAGGTCGCCACCCTCAACGGCGCGCGCTACACCCGCACCCTGGCCGACCGTGGCACGGTCACGCAGGGCAAGCTGGCCGACCTGGTGCTGGTCGATGGCGATCCGACCAAGCAGATCGGCGACATCCGCAAGGTGGCGGCGGTGATCACGCGCGGTTACGTGGTCTACCCGCATGAAGTCGACAAGGCACTCGGCATCGTGCCTTTCGTCAAGGATGCGCCGATGGTGAAAGCGCTCGCGCCGGTCTCGAGCAACCTGGCCGAGGGCGGCAATGATGGCGCCCTGCATCGCTTCACCGGCAGCGCCGCCCGTCATCACCACTGATCGTCGAGAGCTTGCGCGCACCGGCGCTGTCGATTCGTCCATCATTGGAAAGCGCTGCCGCACTGCCTTACAATTGACCAGTCGCAGCGCGCATCCGATGGCGCTGCCGGGTGCGTCAGGGTAACTTGTATGACGTCCGGCAACGCAAGCTTACACATGCGCAATGATGACCGCGGGATGACGCAAAATTGCCCGCAGTTGTATAGCGACGGCGGGCCTCATTGGCCTTATACTCCGACTTCATCGTAGAACTTATTACAGACTGACTATGAAACTCGCTGCAAAATTTTCTCTCCGCCAGCGCCGCGCGCGCGGCATGCGCGCCCCGGGCATTCGCGCCCCGGGCTTCACCCTGGTTGAAATCATGGTGGTGGTGGTCATCATCGGCATCCTCGGCGCGCTGGTCGTGCCAAAGCTGATGGGCCGCACCGTCGAGGCGCGCATCACCGCCGCCAAGAGCGATATCGCCAGCCTGAGCCAGGCGCTCAAGCTGTACAAGCTGGACAACCAGCGCTACCCGACCACCGAGCAAGGCTTGCAATCGCTGGTCGCCAAGCCGAGCAACGGCCCGAGCGCCAACGGCTGGAAGTCGGGCGGTTATCTCGACAAACTGCCGAACGACCCGTGGGGCCACCCGTACCAGCTGCTCTCGCCCGGCGTGCAGGGTGAGATCGACGTGTTCTCGCTGGGCGCCGACGGCTTGCCGGGCGGTACCGGCGACGACGCCGATATCGGTTCCTGGGAACAGTAAGCCAGGCCGGCCCGCTTGAACGTGACGAAGGCAGTGCGCGGCGCCCGCGGCTTCACCCTGATCGAGGTGATGGTGGTGCTGGTCATCATGGGCATCGTGCTGGGCATGGTGTCGATCAATGCCATGCCGAGCCCGCGCCAGAACCTGGAGAACGAGGCGCGCCGCCTGGCCTTGCTGCTGCAACTGGCGCGCGACGAAGCCATCGTGCGCAACCGCCTGGTCGCTTTCGAAGCCGATACCGAACATTATCGCTTCCTGGTGCGTAACGAATCGATCTGGGAGCCAGTCACGCGCGACGACCTGCTGCGCGAGCGGCCCTTCAAGAGCGCGCCGGTACAGGTGCTGCTCGACCCGCCGGTGTCGGTCGGCGGCGGCCCGGTGCGCATCACCTTCGGGCGCGAGCCGGTCGACAAGCCGTTCGTGCTGACCCTGGCGAGCGGCGACGACCGGGTCGCCATCCGGGCCGACGGTATCGGCCACTTTGTCGTTGAGTAAACCAGCTGAAAACATGATGCGCCCACCCGAACCTTGTCCATCCTCCCGCCAGTCCGGCTTCACCCTGCTCGAAGTGCTGGTGGCGCTCGTCATCATCGGCACCGCGCTGGGCGCCTCGCTGCGCGCGGTGGGCAGCCTCACGTCCAACAGCGCCGGCTTGCGCGCCGCCATGATGGCCACCTGGTCGGCCGAAAACCGGCTGGTGCAGATCCGCCTGGCCAAGGAATATCCGGCCATCGGCAAGAACAGTTACGAATGCCCGCAGGGCGACCTCAAGCTGCTGTGCCAGGAAGAAGTGCTGGCCAGCCCGAATCCGCGCCTGCGCCGGGTCGAGGTCAGCGTGTTCGACAGCGCCAGTCCGGAACGCCGCATCATCAAGCTGGTCCAACTGGTGCTCAACGAATGAGTCGGCTCCGGCAGTACGGCAAACGGCAGCGGCAGCGTGGTTTCACCCTGATTGAACTGCTGGTGGCGATCAGCATCCTGGCCATCGTGGCGGTGCTCGGTTACCGCGGCCTGGACAGCATCGTGCGCGCGCGCGAAGCGCTCACCGCCCAGCTCGAATCGGCGCGCGGCATGCAGCTCGCCTTTGCCCAGATGCAGAGCGACTGCGAACACCTGGCCACGCCGGGCCTGCTGCAAGGCCGTCCCTACCTGCTGTCCGCGCCCAACCGCCTGACCCTGGTGCGCAATGTGTACAACGAAAACGACGCGGCCCGGTTGCAAGTGGTCACTTACCGCGTCGTCGAGCGCATGCTCACGCGGCGCGAAAGCAATGGCACGCGCGACCTGGTCCAGCTCGACGTGATGTGGCAGGCCGCTATCAGCAATGCCGACACCAGCGCCTCGGTCACCCTGCAGTCGGGCGTGAGCGCGATGCAGGTCATGACCTGGGAAAACAATGGCTGGCGCCAGAACACGCAGCCGGTGGCGCAGGCGCTTCCCGACCCGTCCCAGCAAGCGCCCGCCGGAGCGAGCAATGTGGCGCCGACCGTGGCGCCGACCGGGCTGCAGGTGCAGCTCCAGATCGACAATGTGGCCGCCGTGATGACCAAATCGTTCCTGTTGGGGGGCATGTGACGCGCCGCCCGTATCCGCGCCGCCAGCAGGGGGTGGCCATCATCACGGCCCTGCTGCTGACCATGCTGTCGGTGACCATCGTCGCCAGCCTGTTCTGGCAGCAACAGGTCCAGGTGCGCTCGATGGAAAACCAGCGCCTGCACTTGCAGACCAAGTGGATCCTGCGCGGCGCGCTCGACTGGGCGCGCCTGGTGCTGCGCCAGGACGGCATCGACAACCGCAGCCTGACCACCCTGAACGCGGTATGGAACACGCCGCTGGCCGAAACCCGGCTCGACCAGTACATCGAGCGCGAACGGATCGAGGGCGAGGTGTTCGACGCCACCCTGTCGGGCCAGATTGCGGACGCCACCGCGCGCTACAACCTGCTCAACCTGGCCAACGGGCGCGATGTCGACAAGATCCACGTCGGGATCTACCAGCGCTTGCTGCAAAACCTGCAGCTCGATCCGGCCCTGGCCCAGCGCACCGCGCTGGCGATGGCTGCGGGCGCGGCGCCGGTCGCGCAAGGCCTCGACGCGAACGGCCAGCCGTTGCCGAAGGACCCCGACGTGGTGACGGTGCCGGTGTCGAGCGGCACGGCGCCGCTGGCCCTGACCCAGCTCGACGACCTGCTCGCCATTCCCGGCTACACCATCGAGACGGTCAACCGCCTGCGTCCGTTCGCCATCGTGCTGCCCGAAAAAACCAGTATCAACGCCAACACCGCTCCGGCCGAAGTGCTGGCCGCGATCGTGGTCGGCTATTCGGTATCGGAAGCGACCGCCCTGGTGGCGCGCCGCAAGACCGCGTCGTTTCGCCATGACGACGGTTTCAGGGAACAGTTGTACGGCCACGCCGATGACCTGATCAAGAAAACCTATAGTTTCAAGAGCGAATTTTTCCTGGTAAAAAGCCGGATCCGCCTGGACCGGGCCGCGCTCGACGCGGAAGCGCTGGTCCAGCGCAGGCTGGACGATCGTGTGACCACCACGACCGTCTGGGTACGGCAAAATTGAGAACGAAAGCGAGATAGTTTGACTACTTTATATATCCGGCATCCGGCCAGGGCGGACAGCGAAGGGACCTTGGCCCGCTTCGCGCTGGTTGCCGACGGTGGCGCCCTGATGCAGCAGGGCGAGGGTGTCCTGAAAGGCATGGGCGACCTGGTCGCGTCGAGCCGGCGCGTGGTGTTGCTGCTGGCCGCGGCCGACGTGACCTTGCTGCACATCAAAGTGCCGCCGCTGTCGGCCGCGCGCCTGCGCACCGCGCTGCCCAACCTGGTCGAAGAACAAGTGCTGGGCGACCCGGAAGAATGCGTGCTGGTGGCCGCGCCCGCCGCCGCCCCGGACGGCTTGCGCGCCATCGCCGTGGCCCAGCGCGCCTGGCTCGAAGCGCTGGTGCGCTCGCTGCTGGCCATGGGCGCGCGCTCGGTGGCCGCCTTTCCCGGCCAGCTGTGCCTGCCGCTGGCGCCGGGCAATGCCTCGGCCGCCATCGATGGCGGCGGTATCACCATCCGTCACGGCCAGTATCACGGCCTGGGGCTGGCGCTGGCCGGCGAACCGGCGCTGGCCCTGCAAACGGTGCGCGCACTGGCCGGCGACACGCCCCTGACCTTGTACGTACACGAGCAGCAACTGGGCGAATACCAGGCCCTGCTGGCCGAAGCGGGACCGGCCGTCACGCTCGAAGCCGACCACTGGGCGCACTGGATCGCCGGTTCGAAAAGCACGGTGCTCGACCTGGTCCCCGGCCTGGGCGCGGCCGGCGCCCGCACGCGCGACTGGCAGCGCTGGAAGTGGCCGGTGCGCCTGGCCCTGCTGGCGGTGGCGGTCAACCTGGCCGGCCTCAATTACCAGTGGCTGCGCCTCAAGCGCGAAGCCGACAACACGCGCACCGGCATGGTGCAGGTATTCCGCGCCGCCTATCCGAAAGAAACCGTCCTCAGCAATAACCTGGAGCGTCAGATGCAGCAGAAAATCGCCCAGGCCCGGGGCGCCTCGGGCCAGGTCGGCCCCGATGAATTCACGTTCCAGGCCGCCGCCCTGGGCGAAGCCATGCGCACCCTGGGCAAGCCGCCCGAGCTGGCCTCGATCACTTTCCGCGAGCGCAGCATGACGGTCAAGGTCAAGCCCGAGGGCGCCGATCCGGCCCTGGCCGCCAACCTCAAGCCGGGCTTGCAGAAGTACAAGCTCGACGTCAGTGACGTGGCCGCCAACACCATCCTGGTGCGCACGCCGGGAGCGAAACCATGAGCGCCCTGAGCGCGGTTGGCGGTTTCAAGGACAAGCTGGCGCTGTACTGGATGGCGCGCACCGAGCAGGAGCGCAAGTTCCTCGGCATCGGCGGCGCCATCGCGCTGCTGGCGCTGGTGTACGGCGTGTTGCTGGCGCCCGCGCTGGAAGGCAGCGCGCGCCTGCGCAAGGAATTGCCCCTGCTCAAGCAGCAGAAGGCCCAGCTCGAAGCGATGGCCAAGACCGCCGCCGAACTGGCCGGCCAGACGCCGCCGCAAGTGACGCCCATGTCGCGCGAGACGATCAACGCCAGCTTGACGGCGCGCGGCATCAAGCCCGAGTCGGTCAGCATCACGGGCGAGTACGCCAAGGTCCAGGTCAGCGGCGTGGCGTTTTCCAACCTGGTCGCCTGGCTCGACGCGCAGCGCCTCGAACACCGTATCAGCGTGCTGGAAGCGGCCATTACCGTCCCGACCACGGCCTCGCCCCCGGCCGGCCAGGTCGATGCCAGCATGACCTTGCGCCAGAACGCGGATGCGGGTTCGCGATGATGCGCGCCGTGCTATGGTTGGGCGCGATCGTGCTGGCCGTCGTCCTCACCGTGCTGGCGTTCGCGCCGGCCACCTGGCTGGGCGACGTCGTCGAGCGCCAGACCGGCGCGCGTTTGACTCTGGGGGATGCGCAGGGTACGCTTTGGCGCGGTTCGGCCTTTCTCGGCGGCGCGCCCGGTCCGGGCGGCTCGGTCACGCCGCTGCTGCCGGGGCGCTTCGCCTGGACCCTGTCGCCCCTGGCCCTGCTCGGCCAGGTCGACATGACCCTGGAAAACCCGCTGGCCCTGACGCAGCCGGTGCGCCTGACCGGCAGCTGGTCGCAGTGGCAGGTCAGCCCGGCCGCGCTGCTGCTGCCGGCCGAAGGCCTGGCCGGCCTGGGCGCGCCGCTCAACACCCTGGCGCTGTCGGGCGACATGCGCCTGTCCTGGACCACCCTCGGCCTGGCCACGGTGGGTGGCGGCAAGGCGGTCGCGGTGGACGGGGTGACCACCCTGGAACTGAACGGGATGGGCTCGCGCATGGCTCCGATCAAGGTGCTGGGCAGCTACAAGATGACCATGGATTGGCAGGGTCAGCAGGCACAACTGAATTTGAAGACCGAACGCGGCGCCTTGTTGTTGGCGGGAAAGGGCAGCCTGAACCAGGGCCGCTTCCAGTTTTCCGGCACGGCACAGGCCGCCGATGGATATGAAGAAACGCTGGGCAATCTCCTGAATTTACTGGGCCAGCGCCGAATGGTGGACGGCAAGAAAACTATCGCCTTAGAGTTTAAATGATGAAAAAACAGTCACTGAGCACTTTCCCTTCCCCGGCGTTGCGCCGCATCGCCGCCGGCGTCCTGTTGTGCTGCGCGGTCGCGGGAGCCCCGGCGCCCGCGCTGGCGGCCCCGGACGAGTCGGCCGCCCTCAATTTCGTCGGCGCCGACATCGAATCGGTCATCAAGGCGGTCGGCCATTACACCGGCATGACCTTCATCATCGATCCGCGCGTCAAGGGCACCCTGACCGTGACCTCGGAAAAACCGGTCACCAAGGCCCAGGCCTTTGGCCTGTTGACCTCGGCGCTGCGCCTGCAAGGCTACGCCGTGGTCACCGGCGACGGCTACGCCAAGGTGGTGCCGGAAGCCGAAGCGAAGCTGCAATCGTCGCCGACCCAGGTCGGGGTGGGCGGCGCCAGGATCAAGGGCGACCAGATCGCCACCCAGATTTTCCACCTGAGCCACGAATCGGCGGCCAACCTGACCGCGGTCTTGCGCCCGCTCATTTCGCCGAACAATTCGATCATGGCCAATCCGGGCAATAACAGCCTGGTCATCACCGATTACGCCGACAACCTGCGCCGCCTGGCCAAGATCGTCGCCGCGCTCGACGCCCCGGTGGCGGCCGACCTCGACGTCATCCCGGTGCGCCACGCGATCGCTTCCGACCTGGCCACCATGGTCAACAAGCTGATGGAGCCGAGCGCCGGCGGCGATTCGGGCCGCATCTCGGTGGTGGCCGATCCGCGCACCAACGCGGTGGTGCTGCGCGCGCCGTCGGCGGCGCGCGCCAACCTGGCCAAGTCGCTGATCGCCAAGCTCGACCAGCCGACCTCGGAAGCGGGCAATGTCCACGTGGTGTACCTGAAAAACGCCGACGCCACCAAGCTCGCGCAAACCCTGCGCGCGGTGGTCTCGTCCGACTCATCGGCCTTGCCCCAGCAACAGCAGGGCACCACCGGCGGCAGCGTGGCCAGCGGCGGCGGCGCCGGCAACAGCATGACCGGCGGTAACAATAACCAGAACAGCGGCGCCGGCAACAGCATGGCGCAGCAGAGCCAGACCGGCGGCGGCAGCGGCGGCAGCGGGGCCGGCTTCATCCAGGCCGACGCTTCCACCAACACCCTGATCATCACCGCCCCGGACGCGGTGTACCGCAACCTGCGCGCCGTCATCGACCAGCTCGACGTGCGCCGCGCCCAGGTGTACATCGAATCGCTGATCGTCGAAGTGAACGCCGAAAACGCGGCCGAATTCGGGGTCCAGTGGCTCGGCATCACCGGCACCGAAAACAGCAAGTACCGGGTCGGCGCGCTGCAAAATTCGACCACGGTGGCCGGCAGCAACGCCTTGCTCAAGCTGGCCGCGGCCGGGCGCGCGGCCACGCCCGGCGCGGGCCTGTCGATCGGCGTGTTCAAGCAGATCGCGGGCGAACTGGGCCTGGGCGCGATCGCCCACGCCCTGCAAACGACCGGCAACGCCAACATCCTGTCGACCCCGAACATGCTGACCCTGGACAACGAACTGTCGACCATCAAGGTCGGCCAGAACGTGCCGATCATTACCGGCAGCTTCACCACCAACACCGGCGGCGCCGCCGGCGGCAACCCGTTCCAGACCATCGAGCGCAAGGATGTGGGCCTGACCCTGAAGGTGCGTCCGCAGATTTCCGAAGGCGGCACCATCAAGATGGCGATCTACCACGAGACCTCGAACGTGGACCAGTCCACGCTGACGGCGCCCTCGGGCGTGACCACCAACGTGCGCATCATCGAAAACAATGTGATCGCCGACGATGGCCAGATCATCGTGTTGGGCGGCCTGATCAAGGACGACACCAGCGACAATGAAGAGCGCGTGCGCGGCCTGGCCGACATTCCCGTGCTCGGCAACCTGTTCAAGTACCGCAAGCGCGGCCGCACCAAGACCAACCTGATGGTGTTCCTGCGCCCGGTGATCGTGCGCAGCAAGGAAGACAGCAACGTCATCGCCGCCGACCGCTACGACTTCATGCGCTCGGCCGGCCAGGCCGTGGGCGGACCGAAAGACAATATCGTCATGCCCGACTACGGCACCCCGGTGCTGCCGCCCTTGACCAACGGCCAGCCGCCGCCGGGCGGCACCATGGCGCCGATGCTGCAACGCCCGGCCCAAGCCCCCGCCACGCCGGCCCCGGCGCCGGGCAGCACCACCGAGCGTCCCTTGAGCGCCCCGGCCACGATCAACCCGGCCGATGTGAACATGTATCGTCCGGCGACAAAATGATGCAGAAGCGGACAACACAGCGGACTATCCAGCGATGAGCAACCTCTTACCTTACGCCTTCGCGCGCGACTTCGGCGTGCTGGCGCGCTCGCCCGACAATGGCGAGCATCCGATCGAAGTGTGGGTCTCGGGCGCCACCGCGCCGGCGGCGATTGCGGAAGTCTCGCGCCGCTTCGGGCGCATTGCGCTGCGCTCGATGGAGCGCAGCGAGCTGGAAGCGGCGATTGCCAGCGCCTACGCCGGCGCCGGCGGCGACGCCTCGCAGGTGGCCGATGAATTCGACGCCGACCTCGACCTGACCAAGCTGCTGCAGGACGTGCCGGCCATCGAAGACTTGCTCGAATCGTCCGACGACGCGCCGGTGATCCGCATGATCAACGCGCTGCTGACCCAGTCGCTGCGCGAAGGCGCGTCCGACATCCACATCGAGCCGTTCGAGCAAACCTCGGTGGTGCGCTTTCGCATCGACGGCTCCTTGCGCGACGTGGTCCGTCCGCGCAAGGCCATCCACGCCTCGCTGATCTCGCGCATCAAGATCATGGCCCAGCTCGACATCGCCGAAAAGCGCTTGCCGCAGGATGGCCGCATCACCCTGCGCGTGGGCGGCAAGCCGGTCGACGTGCGCGTCTCGACCCTGCCGACCGGCCACGGCGAGCGCGCCGTGCTGCGTTTGCTCGACAAGGAAGCCGGCCGCCTCGACCTGTCGCACCTGGGCATGAACGCGGCCCTGCTGCCGCAGTTCGATGAGCTGATCAACCAGCCGCACGGGATCGTGCTGGTCACCGGGCCGACCGGCTCCGGCAAGACCACCACCCTGTACGCGGCACTCTCGCGCCTGAACGCCTCGACCACCAACATCCTGACCGTGGAAGACCCGATCGAGTACGACCTGATCGGGGTCGGCCAGACCCAGGTCAACGCCCGCATCGACATGAGCTTTTCCAAGGCCCTGCGCGCGATCCTGCGCCAGGACCCGGACGTGATCATGATCGGCGAGATCCGCGACCTGGAAACGGCGCAGATCGCGGTCCAGGCCTCGCTCACCGGCCACCTGGTGCTGGCCACCCTGCACACCAACGATGCGGCGGCGGCCGTCACGCGCCTGCTCGACATGGGGATCGAACCGTTCCTGCTGTCCTCGTCCCTGCTGGGCGTGATGGCGCAGCGCCTGGTGCGCAAACTGTGCGAGCACTGCAAGGTGCGCGACGACGTCGACACCCCGCAGGGCCGTTCGGTCCAGTGGAAAGCGGTCGGCTGCGACAAGTGCGGCCAGACCGGTTATCACGGCCGGGTCGGCGTGTACGAACTGTTAGAGACGAACGACAAGATCAGCGCCCAGATCCACAACCGCGCGTCCGAAGCCGAGATCCGCAGCGCGGCCCAGGCCAGCGGCATGAAAACCATGCGCGAGGATGGCCAGCGCTGGCTCGACAACGGCACCACCACGCAGGCCGAATTGCTGCGCGTGACCAAGGACTAGGCCGAGAACGATGCCCGCATTCCGTTATGAAGCCGTCGATGGCGACGGCAGCACCCGCAAGGGCGTGGTCAACGCCGACAGCGCCCGTTCGGCGCGCGCCGACCTGCGCCTGCAGGGCCTCACGCCCTTGATGGTCGAAGCCATCGCGGCCCAGCTCGACGCCTCCGGCGCCGAGAAAAGCCGCGGCTTCGGCGAGCGCCTGTCGCAGGTCGAACTGGCCCTGTTCACGCGCCAGCTGGCCAGTTTGCTCGAGGCCGGCCTGCCGCTCGAACAAGCCTTCACGGCCCTGCTGGAACAGGCCGAGCGTCCGTATGTGCGCGACCTGGTGGCCTCGATCCGCTCGGAAGTGATGGGCGGCGCGCCGTTTTCCGACGCGCTCTCGCGCCACCCGCGCGACTTTGCCGAGATTTACCGCGCGCTGGTCGCCTCGGGCGAGCAGATCGGCCACCTGGCGCGCGTGCTCTCGCGCCTGGCCGACTACATCGAACGGCGCAACGCGCTGGTGCAGAAGGTGCGCCTGGCGTTCACCTATCCGGCCATCGTCACCGTGGTGGCGTTCGCGATCGTGATCTTCCTGCTCACCTACGTGGTGCCGCAGATCGTCTCGGTGTTCGCCAACACCAAGCAAAAGCTGCCGCTGCTGACGGTCATGATGCTGGGCGTATCGAATTTCGTGCGCGCCTGGGGCATCATCGTCGGCATCCTGATGGTCGGCGCGTTCTGGATGTGGCGGCGCGCGCTGCGCAACCCGGTGCTGAAAAGGCGCTGGCATACCTGGCTGCTCACCGCCCCCATCTACGGCAAGTTCGAACGCAGCCTGAACACGGCGCGCTTCGCCAGCACCCTGGCCATCACCACCGGCTCGGGCGTGCCGATCCTGCGCGCGCTCGACACCAGCCGCGACACCTTGTCGAACCTGGCCATGAAGGAGCTGGTCGAACAGGCCAGCGCCAGCGTGCGCGAGGGGGTCAGCCTGGCGCGCGCGCTGTCGGCGCAAAAGCACTTTCCGCCGATGCTGATCCACATGATCCGCGCCGGCGAGATCACCGGCGAACTGCCGGCCATGCTGGAACGGGCCGCCAATTCGCAGCAGCAGGACCTGGAGCGGCGCACGCTCACCATCGCCGGCCTGCTCGAACCGGTGCTGATCCTGGCCATGGGCGTGGTGGTGCTGCTGATCGTGCTCGCGGTGCTGATGCCTATCATTGAAATCAATCAGCTGGTGCGGTAAAAAGGAATGTAATGAAGCGTTTGCCAATAGTTTTCAGCCTGCTCGCCGTGGTTCTCCTGTCGGCCTCGATCGCGTACTGGGCCATGCAGTTCATCAAGGGCGAGCAGCGCCCGATCGTGGCCGCCGCCAGCGCGCCCGATCCGGTGCCGGCGCCGGACGCCGCCGCCACCTTGTTCGGCGGCCAGGCCGCCGCCGTGGTGGTCAGCAATTACCAGCTGACCGGCGTGATCTCGGCCGGGCGCGACAGCGCCGCCATCCTGGTGGCCGACGGCCAGCCGCCGCGCGCGCTCAAGGTCGGACGCGAGGTGGCCCCCGGCGTGACGGTCAGCGCGGTGTTCCCGCGTTATGTGATCCTGTCCGAAGGCGGCGTCGAGAAACGCATCGAACTGGCCACCGACGCCAAGGCCGGCCCCGAGATGGCGCCGCCGATGGCGGCCCCGCCGCCGCCGCCGCAGGGCGAGAACGCCAACCCGGCGCCGGGCGCGCCGCCGGAACCGGCGCAAGCGCTCTCGCCAACGCCGCCGGTGACCACCGTGCCGCCGCCGCAGATGCCGGGGCCGACCCGCACCGTGGTCAGCCCCGGCAACCAAGCACCGACCCAATAAGGCCGCCATGAAGCGATTGCGCGTGCTGGCCGCGGCCTGCGCCCTGGGCTTGCCCGCGGGCGCCGCCCTGGCGCAGCCGGCCGCCGCGCCGCAGCGTGAGGCCGGCGTGACGGTGGCGGCGCGTCCGCGCGTGGCGCTGGTGCTCTCCGGCGGCGGCGCGCGCGGCTTTGCCCACATCGGCGTGCTGCGCGTGTTGCGCGACATGCGGGTGCCGGTGGACATCGTGGTCGGCACCAGCATGGGCAGCGTGATCGGCGGCGCCTACGCGGCCGGCTCCTCGGTGGCCGACCTGGAACAGATGGCGCGCCACACCGACTGGGACCGCGTGGTGGCCGACCGGCCGGCGCGCGAAGACCTCGAATTCCGGCGGCGCGAAGAAGACGTGCTGCTGCCGTCGCGCATCGAGTTCGGCCTGCACCGCGACGGCATCTCGCTGCCGCCGGCGGCGGCCGGCAACGCCGCGCTGGAACTGGCGCTGGCGCGCCTGCTGCCGGCCGGCACGCGCGACCGCCCGGTCAATCAACTGAGCCTGCCGTTTCGCTCGGTCGCCTCGGACCTGGTCACGGGCGACCTGGTCGACCTGATCGACACCCCGCTGTTTTTGACCATGCGCGCCTCGCTCGCGGTGCCGGGCGTGTTCGCGCCGGTGCGGGTCAACCAGCGCCTGGTGGTCGACGGCGGCCTGGTGCGCAACCTGCCGATCGACCTGGCGCGCAAGATGGGCGCCGACATCATCATCGCGGTCAACGTCGGTACCCCGCTGGCGCCCGAGAAAAACCTCGGCAGCGCGCTCGGCGTGGCGCAGCAGATGATCAACATCCTGACCGAGCAGAACGTGCAGCGCTCGATCAGGGAGCTCGGCCCGGGCGATGTGTTGATCTCGCCGGAATTGAGCGGCACGAGTTTTCTGGACTTTCGCAATATCGACAGCGCCATCAAGGGCGGCGAGGCGGCCACGCGCGCGCTGGCGCCGCGCCTGGCGGCGCTGGCGCTGCCCGCGGCCGAGTACGCGCTGTTCGAAAACAACCGCCTGGCCACGCCGCCGCTGTCGGACACGCCGATGCTGTTGACCGAGGTCAAGGTCGAGAGCAGCGGGCGCATCAACCCGAAAATCCTGCAGGTGCAGTCCGGCCTGGCGCAGGGCCAGACCCGCACGCGCGACCAGGTGCGGCGCGCCGCCAACAGCCTGTACGGACGCGGCGACCTGGAGCGGGTCGAGACCGACATCGACGACGAAGGCGGCCAGCGCGCGGTCGCCATCCGCGCCACTGAGGCCAGCTGGACCAACAGCCGCCTGCGCGTGGGGCTGGAACTGGCCAGCGACTTCGACGACGCCAACCGCTTCGCGCTCAAGGTGATGCACGTGCGCTCCTCGATGAACCCGTGGGGCGGCGAGCTGCGCACCACGGCCCAGATCGGCGACGAGCGCGGCATCGGCGTCCAGTTCCACCAGCCGCTCGGCCCCGGTTCGCCCTGGTATGTGGCGCCGGCGCTCCAGTACGGCTCGACCTCGCTCGACTTCTTCAGCGAAGGGCGGCGCAAGGTGCGCTATGCCTACTCGCAGCGTTCCATGCGTTTCGTGGTGGGGCGCGAACTGGGGACCTGGGGCGATGTGCAGTTCGGCACCGTCAAGCAGCGCCTGGGTGCGCGCGCCCTCATTCCCGAGGATGCGGCGGGCGAGCATGCATCGAACAGCTATCAATACTTCCGTTACCGGGTCGACACGCTCGACTCGCTCGGCTTTCCCAGCCGCGGCTACCTGGTCGACGCCAAATTGTCCGGCACCGGTATCGGCGCCGATGGGGCCACGCCGCTGGCGCAGTTTTCCCTGCTCGGCCTGAGCGCTTTCCGCACGCGCGACTGGGCCGGCCATGTGTACGGCGAATACGCGGTCGCCAGCAGCGGCGCCGCGCCGCTCAGCCTGGGTGGATTCTTGCGTTTGTCGGGCTCGATGCCGGAATCGGTCGAAGGCAACCGCATCGCCTTCTGGCGGCTGGTGATGGCGCGCCGCATCGGCGCCTTGCCGGTGACCCTGGGCGGCACCCTGCGCGCCGGCTTTTCGCTGGAAGCGGGCGGCGCGTTCGACCGCCGCCAGATCGTGCAGGGCGACGCCTTCAAGCAGGGCGACGCCTTCAAGCAGGCCGTCAGCGGGTTTTTGTCGGTCGACACGCGCTTTGGCCCGGTGTACGTGGGCGCCGGCAAGACCATCCACGGCGGCGGCACCGCCTATTTGTTCCTCGGGCCGATCTGGTAGCCGACAGCGAGGTTACGCGCGGCGCAGCGCGGTAAACGCGCTCGATTCCCACGATTGAAAGCCGAGCAGCAAGGTCACGCCGTCGCGCTCGTCGCGGGCCAGGCGGCGGTCGGCTTGGTGCAGGCGCGCCAGCTCGGCCGCCAACTGCTGGATTTTCAGCAGCAATTCGCGCGAGCTGCCCAGCGACAGGCGCGCGGGCAGGCACAGCAAGGTTTCGCCGGCGCCGTCGAAGCGCCCGCTGAAGTAATCCTCCACCACATGCTCGCGGAAATACTGCTGCACCGGCCCGTCCGGCAGCCAGCGGAAAGTGGTCGAGACGCGCATGCTGTAGCGGTTCAGGGGTTTGAGTTCGATCAGGCCGAGGCGGTCGAGTTCGACCATCAGGCCGATGCATTCCGGCTCGCTCAGCTGGTAGGTGTCGATGATCTGGTCGAGCGTCCAGTTGCCCAGGCAACAGATGGCGACCAGCAGCAGGCGCGGATTGGCCATCAGCGACTTTTCCTGGGTTGGCGTCAGGGTGTCGGCCTGGGGACGGGCGTCGGCGGCGCGGCGCAGCACGTCTTCGAGCGGGACCCCGGCCGCCTTGCAGATTTGCGCCAGGCGCGACAGGGCCATATCTTTCTGCCCGAACATGCGCTTGACGCTCGACTCGCTCATGCCGATGCGCCCGGCCAGCGCCTTGTAGGTGATGCCCGCCGCGCGCAACTCGGCGCGCAGCACTTGTATGACCAGCTCAGGTGAGCTCATGCGATTCCTTTAAAGGCAAAATGTAGTGTTATCCGATACTGAATGTACCGAATTTCAGTGCTTCGCACAAGAAGATAGTACTTTTTGCGGAAAAGCAGGACACTGTGTTCAGCCCAGAAACGTTCCTGACCGAAAGTGAACCGATGCAGAAACTCCCGCTGCTTGCCGTCCTCCTGCTGACCGTGTTCAGCGGCGCCGCCAGCGGCGCCAGTTACGGCGACACCAGTCCGATCTATGCGGGCGGCGGGGCGGGGCGGATGCAGTTGCGCGCCCCATGCGGCGGCGGGGATGCCTGCCAGGGACAGGATAACGGCAGCGGCAAGTTGTTCGCCGGTTTCAATTTTGCGCCGTTCAGCGCCTGGCAGGGTTCGGAGTTGACCAGTTCGCTTGAATTGGTGGCTTACCGCAGCGGCAAGATGAACCTGGCGCGCGAGCGTGGCGCGGCGTCGCTGCGGGGAGCGGGGCTGTCGTACCGGATCAGTTCACGCGAGACCGATGCGCTGTCGGT
This sequence comes from Massilia genomosp. 1, assembly GCF_011682185.1. Classification (NCBI taxonomy): domain Bacteria; kingdom Pseudomonadati; phylum Pseudomonadota; class Betaproteobacteria; order Burkholderiales; family Oxalobacteraceae; genus Massilia; species Massilia genomosp. 1. The sequence continues at coordinate 43,191 of NZ_WHJF01000012.1, read as the reverse complement.
GCATGCCAGGGCGGGGCTGACCCGCTTGTCGGGCAAGTTCGATGGCCAGTCAAGCGGATCGACCGGCCTGACGGGTGGCTTGGGGATCGCGTATGCGCTCGACAAGCATCTGTCGCTGACGGCCGATTACGATGTGCTCAGGGCCGGTTTCGGCGCGCTGGCACGCACGCAAGTGCATTTGATGACCTTCGGCGCGGCCTGGAAGTTCTAGGCGGCGCACACCAGATGGCCTGATCGCGGGCGCCCACCGGGGCGCCCGCTGGCGGCCCTTGGTATCCCGCCCCGATTCTTCCGACATCGAACACCGAACACCGATAACCTTACAACCGTCATTCCCGCCTTCGCGGGAACGACGGTTGTAACGTCAGCGCACATGAACGTTTGCCGGGGCGATGGTTTCAGGCCGGCGCGTCGTTCCTAATCCGGTTCCGGTTCCAGCCTGGCTTTCTTGAGCGCGCGCTTGGCCGCCTGGCGCTCCTGCGCCGGGCCCTTGGCGTGCGGACCGGCGGCGCGCAGCTTGGCTGCCACGGCCACCGGATTGCGCACCTTGGCAACCTGCTGGGTCGGCTTGACCGTGATGCGCATTTTTTGCCGCGTCGCCAGTGCCTTGTTTGCCATCGCGCGCCTCCTTACAGCACGTAGCGCGACAAGTCTTCGTTGTCGGCCAGCTTGTCCAGGCGCTCGTTCACGTACGCGGCGCTGATCGCCACCACGCTGCCGCCGGTCTCGCTGGCGGTAAACGATACTTCTTCGAGCAGCTTTTCCATCACCGTGTACAAGCGCCGCGCGCCGATGTTCTCGGTGCGCTCGTTGACCGAAAACGCAATCTCGGCCAGCCGCGTGATGCCGTCCGGCGCGAATTCGATTGTCACATCCTCGGTCGCCAGCAAGGCCTCGTACTGCTTGGTCAAACAGGCGTCGGTGCTGGTGAGAATGCACTCGAAATCGGCAATCGACAGCGATTCGAGCTCGACCCGGATCGGAAAGCGTCCCTGCAACTCGGGAATCAGGTCCGACGGCTTGGCCAGGTGGAACGCGCCCGAGGCGATGAACAGGATATGGTCGGTGCGGATCATGCCGTACTTGGTGTTGACCGTGGTGCCCTCGACCAGCGGCAACAGGTCGCGCTGCACGCCGGCGCGCGACACATCGGCCCCGCCCATTTCGGAGCGCGACGCGATCTTGTCGATCTCGTCCAGGAAGACGATGCCGTTCTGCTCGACGTTGGCGATCGCCTTTTGCTTCAACTCGTCATCGTTGACCAGCTTGGCCGCTTCTTCATCGATCAGGATCTTCATCGCTTCGCCGATCTTGATCTTGCGCGGCTTCTTGCGCGCCGCGCCGATACCGGAAAACATGGACTTGATCTGCTCGGTCATTTCTTCCATGCCGGGCGGGGCCATGATTTCCATCTGGGGACCGGGCTCGGCCACTTCGAGCTCGATTTCGCGGTCGTCCAGCTCGCCTTCACGCAGGCGCTTGCGGAAGGTCTGGCGCGTGCCGTCGCCTTCCTTGGTTTCAAGCGGCGCCGGCGTGACGTTAAAGCCGAAGTCGCGCGCCGGCGGCACCAGGATGTCGATGATGCGGTCTTCGGCCGCGTCTTCGGCGCGCTGGCGCACTTTTTTCATTTCGCTGGAGCGGGTCTGCTTGATGCCGATGTCGATCAGGTCGCGGATGATGGTGTCGACGTCGCGCCCGACATAACCGACTTCGGTGAACTTGGTCGCTTCGATCTTGATGAAGGGGGCGTCGGCCAGCTTGGCCAGGCGCCGTGCGATCTCGGTCTTGCCGACCCCGGTGGGGCCGATCATGAGGATGTTCTTGGGCGTGATTTCATGGCGCAGCGGCTCGGCCACCTGCTGGCGGCGCCAGCGGTTGCGCAGGGCGATGGCGACGGCGCGCTTGGCCTTGCCCTGGCCGACCACGTGCTTGTCGAGTTCGGAAACGATGTCGCGCGGCGTCATGTTCATGGAGTTTGGCATGGTGCTTCCCCTTAATCCAGTGTTTCGATGATGTGCGACATATTCGTATAGATGCACAGCTGGCCGGCGATGGTCAGCGATTTTTTCACGATCTCGGCCGGCGACAAATCGGTGTTTTCCTGCAGGGCCTTGGCGGCCGACTGGGCGTAGGTGCCGCCCGAACCGATGGCGCCGACCCCGTCTTCGGGTTCGAGCACGTCGCCGTTGCCGGTGATGACCAGGGTCGATTCATGGTCGGCCACCAGCAGCATGGCTTCCAGGCGGCGCAGCACGCGGTCGGTGCGCCAGTCCTTGGCCAGTTCCACCGAGGCGCGCAGCAGGTTGCCCTGGTGCTTTTCGAGCTTGCCTTCGAAGCGGTCGAGCAAAGTGAAGGCGTCGGCGGTGCCGCCGGCGAAGCCGCACAGGACCTTGCCCTGGTAGAGCTTGCGCACCTTGCGGGCCGTGCCCTTCATGACGATGTTGCCGAGCGTGACCTGGCCATCGCCGCCGATCGCGACTTGCTTGCCGCGCCGTACGCACAGGATGGTGGTGCCGTGAAATTGTTCCATTATCGTTGCCTCTCAGTGATGGAGCGGCCGGCCGGAGATGGCTCCCGCGCGGCTGCATGCCTCCCAGAAATGGGGATGCTCACGGAAATTGCAAGACAGCTACTGGCCGGATACCCGTATCCGCGCCGGACGATCGTGCCATCGACTCAGGCGCCGTTGACTCTAGCGCCGTCGCCCCCGCGCAGGCGGGGGTCCATAGCACCTATGCTCAAAGGTGCTATGGATTCCCGCCTGCGCGGGAAGGACGGTTTTAAGTTTATCGACTTCGCTAAATCGCTTAAATCAACGCCATTTCGCCGGCGGGCAATGGTCAGTACTTGTGCGGGAACAGCTTGGCCACTTCCGTGAAGCCCAGTAGTTTGAACAGTGCGGCGACCAAATGGTTCAATTCGCGCAGCTCGATTTTTTTCTCGGCCGCGATCGGGCGCAAGCGGTTGAGCAGGGCGGCGGCGGCCGAATAGTCGACCCGCGCCAGGCGCGAGCAGTCGAACAGCACCGTTTCGGCGCTGTCGGCGGCGTAGGCGTCGATGGCGTCGAACAGGGCCGTGCCGGCCCCTTCGATCACCGACGGCAACATGAAGCCATCGGTGGCCGGCGGCGTGTGCAGGATGCTGACCGAGGTGGCGGTGCTCAGGGACGGTTCGAACGACGGCGGCGACACCTCGTAGGTGACGCAGTAATCCATCGCCGTTTCTTCGAAGTCTTTTTCGCGGTCGAGCAACTGGAACAGGGCCAGCAGCAGCAGCCAGGGCGCTTCGCTGGCGTCGCGCTGGCCGATCTCGATGGTCGAGTGGACCAGCTCGGCCAGTTCGGCGGCGCCGGCCACGATCAGTTCGCGGTCGCTGGCGCGCAGGCGGTTCATGGTTTCGAGCAGCAGGGCGCAGCCGTCCGGCGTGACGCTCTGGATGCGCGCAAATTCGAGGCGCAGCACCGGGTTTTCGCTGGCGCGCTGCAACAGGCGTTCCAGGCGCGGGGCCACTTCGCCGTCGAGCACGCCGCTGAACACTTCGGTCGGGGTGACCCCGGCAAAGGTGCGCTCTTCCATGCCAGGAGGCATCAGCGGCGGCGACCACGAGGGCGGCGAGGTTTCGAACTGGCTGGCGTAATCGATTGCAATGTTGTCAAAATCCTCTTGGCGTCCGCCCACCTGGTACAGGTCGAACAGCATCCACCAGATGGTGCGGTCGTCCTTGCCCAGCTCGGCCAGACTGTCGAGCAGCATGTGTTCGGTCACGGCCATCTGGTCGTTGGCGAACATGATGGCGATTTCTTCGATGACGGGCGCGGTCTGGGGCGCGACCAGCGCGTCCGGCAAGTCTTCGTCGGCCAGCAGTTCGGTGGTGGCCAGTTCCAGCATCGGCAGGGTGTCGGTGGTGGCGCCATCGGCGGCCGCGGGCTTGGCCTTGCGCGGGCCGCTGCCCCAGGCCGGCTCGGGCGTGTTGAAAATGTCGTTCGACATGGCCGATTCGATCGCGTCGATCTTGGCCGCGGTGGCGCGCGCGATTTCGCGCTGGCGCGCGCGGTCGGCGTCGGTGTCGGCGGCCAGGCGCGACGGTTCACCGACGCGCAGGCGCGAGTCCGGCGCATTCTTGGCGCCGGGCTGCTCAGTTTTCTTCTTGTTGAAGATGGAGAAGATACCCACGTCGTTCCCTGTCTCGTTCTACGCTGCGTACTGCGCCAACCGCACCGGGCGCATCGAGCGCAGCAAGCGCCCTGATTGATCTGACTGCGGTTCTGTCTGCGGAACCAAGCGCAGCGCCAAGCCGCACGGTAGCATGCCGGCCGGCGCCACGCCAGCCACCCGTCCTGTCCACTTGCCTGGACAATCCACCATAGTGTAGCCGATAGGCAAGCTTCGAGCCGGATTGGCGGGAGCGGCAAAACAAAAAAGCATGCGGGGGCGAACCCGCATGCTTCTTCGGAGGTGGCGCGCGGCGCGGCTCAATCGCCGTACAGCTTTTGTTTCAGCTCGCGGCGCTGCTGCGCTTCGAGCGAGAGCGTCGCGGTCGGGCGCGCGATCAGGCGTGGAATGCCGATCGGCTCGCCCGTCTCTTCGCACCAGCCGTAGTCGCCACCGTCGATGGCGGCGATCGATTGCTGCACCTTTTTGAGCAGCTTGCGCTCGCGGTCGCGCGTGCGCAGTTCGAGCGCGTGCTCTTCCTCGATGGTGGCGCGGTCGGCCGGATCGGGCACGAGCACGGTTTCGCGCAGATGCTCGGTGGTCTCGCCCGCGTTCTTGAGCAAGTCTTTCTCGAGCTGCTGCAAACGGGCCTTGAAAAACGCCAGCTGCGCCGGATTCATATAGTCCTTCTCACCCATGGCACGGATGTCGTCCTCGGAGATGAGATGGCCTTCTGTATTGACGGCGGGGGTCGATTTAGTTGTTTTAGTCATGACTTCACTTACCTTCGATACGACAGTGGTTTCATTTTATCAGCTAACCCGGTCGCGGCACCGGTAAAGCAGCGGTGCCTGCGCCCGAAGCGCCTACCTTGACGGCTTGCTGAACTGCCGCCTTGTTCGTAACTTTCCGCACCCGGATACCGATTTACTGCAGGTGCGCTAAAGCGGGCATCTTAAAACCCGGATAGTTTATACCAAACATTGTTCCAAACCGCTGACAAAGACATCTTTCGGTAAATTTTTGCCAATAAAAACCATTTTACTGCCACGTTCCTCGTTTTCGCCCCATTTTGCGCCCAGATCGCTGCCCATCATCTGGTGTACGCCCTGGAATACCACCTTGCGTTCGGCGCCCTGCATCAGCAGCACGCCCTTGTAACGCAGCATGCGCGGACCGAAGACATTGACCAGGCTGGCCAGGAACTCGTCGAGCTTGGCCGGATCGAAGGGACGGCCGCTCTTGAAGACGAAGGCGGCGATGTCGTCGCTGTGGTGGCCGCGATGGTGATCGTTGTGATCATGGTGCTCGTGCTCGCCGTGTTCGTGAGCGCAGGCGTCGGTATGCACGTGCTCGTGATCGTGATCGTGATCGTGCGCTTCTTCGGCCTTGAGGAAGTCCGGGTCGATTTCCAGCTTGTCGTTCAGGTTGAAGCCGCGGATGTCGAGCACCTCGGCCAGCGGCGCGCGCCCGAAGTCGACCGTGCTGATCGGCGCGCGCGGGTTGATGCGCATCAGGCGCGCCTTCAGCGCATCGAGCTGGGCCGTATCGACCAGGTCGGTCTTGGAGATCAGCAGCTTGTCGGCAAACCCGACCTGGCGCTGGGCTTCCTCGTACTCGTCGAGCTGGGTCATGGCGTGGCGCGCATCGACCACGGTCAGCACGGCGTCGAGCATGTAATGTACGCCCACTTCCTCGTCCATGAAGAAGGTTTGCGCCACCGGCCCCGGATTGGCGAGACCGGTCGTTTCGATGATGATGCGGTCGAAGTGCAGCTCGCCCGCCTCGAGCTTTTGCGCCAGGCTGGTCAACGCCACGATCAGGTCGCCGCGCACGGTGCAGCAGATGCAGCCGTTGTTCATCTCGACGATCTGCTCGCTGCTGTCCTGCACCAGGATGTCATTGTCGATGTTTTCCTGGCCGAACTCGTTCTCGATGACGGCAATCTTCAGCCCGTGATCCTCTTGCAGGATGCGGTTCAGGAGCGTGGTTTTGCCGGCGCCGAGGAAGCCGGTCAGGATGGTGCTGGGTATCAAGGCCATGTTGTCGTCAATCAGTGTGGCGCCCGGGAGCGGGCGAATAATCGAGCGATTATGCCGGATTTCGCCAATTGCTTCCAACTACCGCCGGATCGCTTGACGCGGATCATGCCGCCAACGCGCTTGCGGCCCTGTTGCAGGCCTATTTCGCCTTGGCGCGCGGATGGGCCTGGTCGTACACGGCGGCCAGGTGCTGGAAGTCGAGCGCGGTGTAGACCTGGGTCGAGGTGATGCTGGCGTGGCCGAGCATGTCCTGCACGGCGCGCAGGTCGCCCGACGATTGCAGCACATGCGAGGCGAACGAGTGGCGCAGCATGTGCGGATGCACATGCACCGGGGTGCCGGCGTCGATCGCGTGCTGTTTCAGGCGCAGCTGCACCACCCGCGGCGACACGCGCGTGCCGCGCTCGGACAGGAACAGGGCGGCGCTGCCGTCGGCCGGCGGCGGGCGCACCGCCAGCCAGGCCGCCAGCGCGCTGCGCGCGTGGCTGCCCACCGGCACCGTGCGCATCTTGTTGCCCTTGCCGGTGACCAGCACGTCGCCCGAGTCCAGGTCGATCCAGCCGAGCGAGGCGGACTGGCCCTCGCCGCCCTTGGTGTACGTCACGTCGAGCCCGGCCAGCTCGGCCACCCGCAAGCCGCTCGAATAGAGCAGCTCGAACATGGCGCGGTTGCACAGCTCGGCGCTGGTCGGGCTGCGCCCGGGCGGCGCGCTTGACACCAGCTGCACGGCGTCGTCCACCGCCAGCGCTTTCGGCAGCGGGGCCGGGCGCTTGGGGGCGCGCACCCCGTCGGTGGGGTTGGCCGCCAGGGTGATGTGCTCCGACAGCCAGCCGAAAAAGCCGCGCCAGCTCGACAGCTTGCGGGCGATCGAGCGCGGTCCCAGTTGCTGGCTGTGCAAAATGGAGGTCAGGCGCCGGATGTCGGCCTGGCGCACCTGCTGCCAGGGCATGCCCTTGGCCAGCGTATGCAATTGTTGCAGGTCGCGCCGGTAGGCGTCGATGGTGTGCGGCGAGAGCTGGCGCAAGGTGGCCAGCTGCTCGAGGTAGCGCCCGACCCAGTCGGTGGCATCGGTGGCATCGGGCGCGGCCGGATGGTCCATGTCAGGCCCGCAAGGCCGCCAGCGCGGCGCTGGCGGTTTCGCCGATGTGCACCAGGAAATCGGTGCCCATGCTGGCGGTAAAGCGTTGCGGATCGGGCGAGCCGAGGATCAGCAGGCCGAAGGCGCTGCCGTTGCTGCGCAGCGGCAAAATGACGGTCGACTGCACCGCGCCCGCGTCGGCCAGCCAGCGCACCGCTTCGAAGTCGTGGTTGCTGCCGCAGTAGGGCGCCAGCAAGCTGTTGGCGAACAGTCGCGCATCTTCCGACACGCCGTTGACGTACCAGTTGCCGGCATGCGCCGGCGCCAGGTTCCACAGGCGCAGGGTGGCCTGGGGCACGCCGAAATGGGTGGCCAGGCCATCGACCAGGGCGCGCGGCATGTCGCCGTCGTGGCGCGTCTTGAGCAAGGTCTGGGTCCAGCCGTGGAACTTGTTGGCGATGGCGGCGTTCGCTTCGGCCAGGCGGACCAGGTCCGACATGCGCAGTTCGAGCGCCTTGTATTTGTCGCGCATCACTTCCATCTGGCGCTCCTGGAGCGAGACGGCCTTGCCGGTCAGCGGGCTGGACAGCTTGACCTCGCCCAGCAGATTGGCGTGTTCCTGGAAAAAGGTCGGATGGCCGGCCAGGTAGTCGGCGACGGCGGTAGAGTCCAGAGTGGCGGTCATTGAAAGTCTTTACGTGAAGTCTTGGTGCGGGGAATCGTGTTGCATGCGAAAAAACGTCCCGCAATTCTAACCGACAGCTTGCGCTCACACGCAAAAAGACGCCCGCAGGCGTCTTTTTTGCAGTGCGCGCTCGTCGCGCGCCGTGCTTAGAAGCGGTGACGCACGCCGACCTGGATGGCGTGGCTGTCTTCGCCAGCGACTTTGGTGAAGCCGCCCGGCGAACCGGCGCCGCCCGGCGTGTACTGGCCATCGTTCTGGTTCTTGATATGCGACAGCACGGTGTAGACATCGGTGCGGGCCGAGAGGTTGTAGTCGTAACCGACTGCCACCAGGGTCGCATCGCTGTTCGACACGGTGCGGTCGTTCTGGCGCGCCGCCGAGGCCATCAGGCGGCCCTGGCCCAGGCGGTAGTGCAGGCCGAGCTGGTAGCTGCTGGCATCGACCTGGCTGTTGCGGGTGATGTTGGTGGTGTAGATATTGGTCAGGGCGGCGACGGTCGGCGCCGCCACGCCGGCGGCGCGCAGGCCCGGCGCCACCTGGCCGTTGAACACGGCGAGGTAATCGGCCAGCAGGGCCGAATTGCGGTTGACCTGGTCGTGGTAGCCGGCGAAGAACTTGAAGTCGCCGACCTTGACCGAACCGCCCACGGTGGTGGTGGTCAGGCTCTTGCGGCCTTGCAGGTCTTCACCCTGGTTGTGGCCGACGCCGATGTCGAACATGCCGGTCTTGTAGGTGAGCGCGCCGCCCATGAACTTGTTGTAGCGGCCCAGGTAGCCGGAGTTCTTGGTGCCGTACATGAGCGAGCCGCCGAAGCCGGACGGGGTGGCGATGCGGTACTGGATCGATTTCTGCGAGCGGATGTCCGCGCCCAGCGCGGTAAAGCCGGCGGTGCCGCCGGTGATGCCGCCCCAGGTGCCGCCGGTGCCGGTTTCGAAGGCGTCAGCCGCGGCGAACACTTCGTAGCCAGGGGTGTACATGCGCCCGACCAGGATGGCGCCGAACGGCGTGACCAGGCCCACCATGGCGGTGCGGTCGAACAGGGCTTTCTCGGCGTTGACGGCGATCGCCGGCTGCAGGCCGCCGCGCAGGGTCGCCAGGGTCGGCGCCAGGGCCGGGGTCTTGAAGGCATCCATGCCCTTGGTCAGGTAAAAGCCTTGATTCGGGTTCACCAGGCCGGGGCTCTGGGTGCCGGTGTCGAGTTCGACGCGCGCTTCCAGATTGAAGATGGCCTTGTAACCACCGCCGATGTCTTCGGTACCTTTGAGACCGATGCGCGAACCGTCCGCGATACCACTGACGAGTTTGGCCGATTCACCTTTGGTTTTCATGAAACCAGCATCGGCAATACCGTAAATGGTCACACTGGACTGGGCCAGGACCGGGGCTGCGAAACAGGTAGCGATTACACCAGCGATTAATTTTGTTTTCATTGTGTCTCCAGGAGATTTTTATATTTAAAAACGAACGTGCGTACTAATTCGTTTTAACCAATATGCCATCGTTTTTTAGCCTTGTACAGAAAGCCGATCGCACACGCAAGTGCTGGTTGCGAAAAAGACACAGACGAAGCAAAAACGTCAATACCGTCTTATCTGAAACACCACAGCCTGCGCCGTCAACGACAAAGGGCGGCGATGTCGCCATCGCCGCCCTTTGTTTTATCCGACCGACTTATGTTGCATGCGATTTATATCGCACTGCATCAAAACGCGTGATTCACGCCCAATGCATAGATATTCATGCTCGATGGAATGGTCGGGCCTTTCTTGTTGGACGCATCAGCATACACATAAGTGCGCGGCGACAGGCTGTATTCGTAGCCGATCGACATTTGCTTGGTCTTTTGCATGCCCTGGTTCAAAGCACCCTGGTTCTTCTGGCCATAACCGGCCAGGATTTTGCCCTGGCCCATTTTGTAATTGGCGCCCACCACCCACGAACGCGCTTCTTCGCTGTTAAACAAGGTATGGCCGCGGTCTTGCTGCACGCGCGTGGCCATCAGTTTCAGTTCCGGCGTGGCCATCACATAGCCGGCGATCGAGAGCAGGCGCGTTTCGACCGCGTTGCGTTCGGCGGCCAGCATCAGCGAGCCGGCCGCGCCGGTATAGGTGGCCGAGACCGAGTAAGGATTGGCCGACGCTTCCGCGCCAGCACGGTATTGCGGGTTGGCCAGGGTGCCGCGCCCGAGGATCGCTGCCGAACCCGCGCTCGCTTCCTTGGTGCCGACCGTGGCATTGATCTGGAAGCCGTTGTACACGTTCGAGTTGTAGAACAGGGCGTTGTTGAAGCGGTTGGTCGAATTGCCCACCGAGCCGAGCGGGTCCGAGGTGTAGCCGGCGACCATCAGGTCGGTCTGGAAACCGGCCGGGCTCGGCACGCCGTGGAACGGCTCGAACTGGGTGCTGCTTTCCTGGAAGGCGGTCAGGCCGCGTCCCAGGCGCACCATGCCGAAGGCGCCTTGCAGGCCGACCCGGCTCTGGCCCTGGAACAGCGGACGCTGGACGCCACCCCCGCCCTGCTCGATCGTGCCCGAGTCCGGTTCATAGCGAATTTCGAGCTGGAACAAGGCTTTCAGGCCGCTGCCGATGTCTTCCACGCCTTTGAAACCGAGGGTGTTATTCGCGCGCTTGCCGATGGCCAGCGATTGGTCAGTACGTTTGATCATGCCGGCATCAACGGTGCCGTAGATGACCACAGAAGATTGTGCTTGTGCAAAGCCGGCGCTTGCGCCCAGAACTGCCAGAGCGACCAGTGATTTTTTCATGTACACGTCCCTAAAAGTGAAACAGTCGAATCCGCAAGTGCCTTGAGTTTTCAATCTACTGAACACCCGGATTAAGAAACCTTATTGCTTGGCCATGTCCAGCGTGGCTGTCCTGGTCGATTATGAGGGGTAGAATTGGTTGAAAGCCAATCATTCCGGCAGTGTTGTTGTATTTATGAAACGGCAGTGCGTATTGATACAGGCAAGCGCATCGTCATTTTTATGAAATCGTTTCATGCGGTATCCGGGATATTCTGACTAACAAGCTTTGTGCGAAATCAAGGAAGTCGCCATCAGCGGCCATCGCGTCGCGCGCCTGACGTAGACTTCAAAACGTCGGCTGCACCCGCATCAGCCAGGCAACTGTTGTATATTGGCAACTCGACCGGCACCATGCGGCGTAGCAGGCTCAAGGACGCAATCTCCTCCCGGGGCTTCTCCAACAAGGTGATGGCAACAATCATGGCAAACCGCGAAGAACTAGCGCTCATCCGGGGCGCGCGCGCAGGCCGCGCCCAAGCCCAGCTCGATCTGGGAACCCTTTATCTGTTCGGCAGCGCCGGCTTGCCCAAAAGCTTGCCGACGGCCCTGCACTGGCTTGACCGTGCCGCGCAGCAAGGCAGCGCTGGCGCCTGCCAGCTGATCGGCACCCATATTCCCTTCGAGGTGGCGCTGCAGAGCCAGCGTCCGGTGGCGTGCTGGTTCGAGCAAGCCTGCGACGACGGCAACCTGCGCGCCGGGCTGGTGCTGGCCCAGCTGATTTTAGGCGGGCATGGCGGCGCCACGCCCGGCCCCGAGCGGCGCGAAAAAGCCTTGCGCGCGCTCGAAGTGGGCGCGGCGGCCGGCCTGGCCGAAGCCCAGTGGCTGCTGTCGCAGCACCGGCGCCTGGCGGGCGCGCTGACGGTGGCCTCCGAGGCGCCGGTGGCGTCGCCGGCGCGTGCGGCGGCCGCGCCGGCGCCGCAGCGCACGGCCGATGCGCGCTGGCTGCAGCGCGCCGCCGAGAGCGGCTTGCCGCAGGCCCAGCTGTCGCAACTCGACACCGACTGGGAAGAAGGGCGCCTGGCCGCCTACGCGCAGCGCGCACTGCCGCTGGCGCGGGCCCTGGTGCGCCAGCTGGGCACGACGCCGCGCGCCGCCAGCGGGCTCGGCGCGGCGGACATCACCTTGCTGTCGCGTTGCGCGCGCGCGCTGGCGGCCGCTGCCGGCGATGCCGATGGCGGCCGTTCCGATACGCTGGACGCCGAGATGCGCCATTTCTTCGAGCTGGCCGCCGCCGAGCACGATGCGCATGCCCAGTTCGCCGTGGGGCTGTGGTGCGCGCGCATGCAGGTCGACGGCAAGCGCATCGCCGTGGGTGAAGGCTCGGCCAACTTCAAGAAAGCCATCCGCTGGCTGACCCTGGCCGGCAACCAGGGGCTGGCCGAAGCCTGGTACGCGCTGTCGCGCATCTACGTCAAGCCCGAGTTCTCCCAACGCAACGTGCTGGACGCCCAGCGCTATCTGGAGCGCGCCGCCGAAATGGGTTACCGCGACGCCCAGCTCGAGTGCGGCAACAGCGCCTGGCGCGCGCGCCGCGAGAATGAAAACAATGATGTGCGGGCGGTGTACTGGTTACAGAAGGCGGCGCTGCAAGGCTGTCCGCTGGCGGCCACGGCGCTGCACAAGATCGCCCCGCGCTGCGACGGTGCGGCTTACACCGAAACCGGGACCTTGGCGGCGTACGAGCTGGGCGGCGCGCATCCGCTGCTGGCCGCGCGTCTCGAGCTGGCCGCCCTGTTCGGGCTGACGCGCGCCGAAGCCTTGTTGCTCGATGTGACGGCGGCCGACCAGGGGCATTGCCTGGTGATCGATATCCGCGGCAGTTACGGGCGCAGCAAGCGGCGCCTGGTGGTGATCGATTCGATGCACGAACGGCACGCGCTGGACCGCATCGTGCGCCTGTTCGACGGCATCGACTGCGGGCCGGGCGGGCCGGAGGGCAATTACCGGCAGCGGCTGTACCGGCTCAAGACCCTGGTGCCGGAGTCCGAGCATGCCGAGCTGGGGGAGGTGGAGGCGTACGAGATGGCGGCGTGAGGGCAGGGCCGGGAACCTCAAGACCGTCATTCCCGGCCGAGGCCGGGAACGACGGTCTTCAATCTAGCGGTTGGAACTGACCTCGATCTCGCCCTCGAACACCGTCACGGCCGGTCCGCTGAGCATCACCGCCTGCCCATCGCCGGCCCATGCAATCGATAACTCTCCACCGCGCGCAGTCACGCGCACGGGCGAATCGAGCAATCCGCGCCGGATCCCGGCCACCACGGCCGCGCAGGCGCCAGTGCCGCAGGCCAGCGTTTCCCCGGCGCCGCGCTCGTACACGCGCAGCTTGACGTGATGCCGGTCCAGCACCTGCATGAAGCCCGCATTGACCTTGTTCGGAAAACGCGCATGCGCTTCGATCAGCGGCCCGGTCTCTGCCACCGGCGCGAGCTCGACATCATCGACCACCTGCACCGCGTGCGGATTGCCCATCGAGACCACCGACACGAACACCGTCTTGCCGCCCTGATACTTGATCGGCAAAGGCCACAAGGTATCCTGTCCCTCGGCCCAGCCGCCCAGCCCGGACGCATCGAACGGCACCCCGGCCGGCGCCAGCACCGGCGCACCCATGTCCACCGTGATGCTGCCATCGGCCTCGAGGCGCGGCGTGATGACGCCCTTCATGGTTTCCACCCGGATACTGGATTGCGCCGTCAAACCCTTGTCGGTGACAAACTTGACGAAGGCGCGCGCGCCGTTGCCGCACTGCTCGACTTCGCCGCCATCGTGATTGAAGATGCGGTAACGGAAGTCGCAACCGGCGCCCTGGGCTTTTTCCACCACCAGGATCTGGTCGGCGCCGATGCCGAAGCGCCGGTCCGCCAGGCGCTGCCACTGGGCGGGGGTGAAATCGACTTGCTGGCTGATGGCATCGATGACGATGAAATCATTGCCGGCGCCGTGCATCTTGGTAAATTTGAGTTTCATGCGTCTCAGTAGTGTGCGTGATAACTATTGTTTCAGGTACGGCGACGGTTCGCCGGGCGGACGGGTCTTGAAGCGCTTGTGCGTCCAGAAATACTCGGCCGGCGCCTCGCGCACCCGCTCCTCGATGAAGGCATTCATCCGGCGGGCCGACTCGGCCATGTCATCGCCCGGATAATGTTCCCAGGCCGGATAAAACGTCACCTTCCAGCCAGTGTAATTGGGCAAGAATGTCGCCACCACCGGAATCACCTGCGCCCCGGTGGCCGCCGCAATGCGCCCCGGCGCGGTGAGCGTGGCGGCCGGAATGCCGAAAAACGGCACGAACTCGGCATCCTTGTCGCCGAAATCCATATCCGGCAGCATAAAGTAGGGCAAGTGCTCGCGCATGGCGCGCAGGATCGGCTTGACCCCCTCCTTGCGCGAAAACAATTGCACCGGACGAAAACGGGAACGCCCCTTGCGCAGCACCTCGTCGAACACGGCATTTTTTTGCGGTACGTAAATCGAGCACAAACTCGTTTCCAGCATCACCGCCACGCCGGCCACGTCCAGGCTCACGAAGTGCGGGCACAGCAGGATGGTCGGCTGGGCCGCGATCTGCGCCAGCGGCACGCCCGGCTCGACCTTGATCAAGCGGCGCAAGCGCGCTTGCGGCGCCCACCACAAAATGCCGCGCTCCCACACGCTGCGCGAATACGACTGGAAATGCTGGCGCGCCAGCACCACCCGCTGCGCTTCCGACAATTCCGGCATGCACAGGCGCAGATTGGTCAGGGCGATATGGCGGCGTTTGCGCAACACCAGGAACAGCAGGCTGCCCACGCCCGTGCCGACCCGTCCCAGCACCGGCAGCGGCAACCAGTGCATCAGCCACACCAGGCCGAGCAAGACCTTCATGCGTCCACCCGGGCGTCAGGCGCGGGCACGCCGCCGGGCTGCTTGTAGCGGTTATAACTCCAGAAATACTGGGCCGGGCAGCGCGCGATCAACTGCTCCATGGCGCGATTGATCATGCCCGCCCGCTCGGCGGGGCTGCCCTCCAGTTCCTGGCCGAAGGGCACGAAGCGCACGATAAACCCGCGCCCGGCAGGACGCCGCTCGGCGTACACCAGGATGATCTCGGCATTGCCCAGTTGCGCCAGCTTGGCCGGCAGGGTCATGCTGTAGGCCGGGCGTCCGAAAAACGGCGCCCACACGCCTTCGCCCTGCTGCGGCACCTGGTCCGGCAGCACCCCGATCGGCTCGCCGCGCTTGAGGCACTTGGCCAGGATGCGCACGCCCGACAGGTTGGCCGGCGCCAGGTGCAGGTTGTGGCGCGCTCTAGCGCCCTCGATCAGCGGTTTCAGGGCCGCCTGCTTGGGCGGGCGGTACATCACGGTCAGCTTGGTGCGCAGCGCGATCTGCTGGGCGGTGATTTCGAAGCAGCCCAGGTGCGGGGTCAGGAACATGATGCCGCGCCCGCTGTCGATGACCGACTGCACGTAATCCCAGTTCTCGTCGGTGGCCATGCCCGCCACTTTCCCGGGCGGCGCGCACCACACGAAGGCCAGTTCGATGATCGACTTGCCGGACTCGGCGATGGCGGCCGACAAATGCTGGCCGAAGCCGGCCGCGCGCATGTTGGTGCGCATCAGCTTGCGGTAAGAAGGAGAGGCGAGATACACGAACCAGCCCAGCGCGGCGCCCATGACATGCAGGGCCGGCAATGGCAACTTCGATAAGGTACGGAAAAGAGGAACTAACATGGTTTTTGACTGTGGTTCAACAAACGGCTAGTTGCTTAGCCAAAATTTCTCAAGGAGCGTAAAATACCACGTATGCAGTATCCGCCGAGTTAATAGACAACTTGCGAAGCGGAATATAAATGTCGCTAAAGCGTCGCAGGCAACCCGGTTACTGCGACATCAACATCACACAGTAACAGGAGCATTGCATGTCAAACGACTATCTCTTCACGTCCGAATCCGTGTCCGAAGGCCACCCCGACAAAGTTGCCGACCAGATTTCGGACGCCATCCTCGACGCCATTCTCGAGCAAGACCCGACAGCGCGCGTTGCCGCCGAAACCTTATGCAACACCGGCCTGGTGGTGCTGGCTGGTGAAATCACCACCCACGCCAACGTCGATTATATTCAGGTCGCGCGCGAAACCATCAAGCGCATCGGCTACGACAACACCGACTACGGCATCGATTACCGCGGCTGCGCCGTGATGGTCTGCTACGACAAGCAGTCGCCCGACATCGCCCAGGGCGTCGACGAAGGCGCCGGGATCGACCTGGACCAGGGCGCCGGCGACCAGGGCCTGATGTTCGGCTACGCCTGCGACGAAACGGCCGAGCTGATGCCAGCCGCCATTCACTATGCGCACCGCCTGGTCGAACGCCAGTCGCAACTGCGCAAGGATGGCCGCCTGCCGTGGCTGCGTCCGGATGCCAAGTCGCAAGTGACCCTGCGCTACGTGGACGGGCGTCCGGTCGGCGTCGACACTGTGGTGCTGTCGACCCAGCACGCGCCGGACGTGACGCACGCGCAGATCGAAGAAGCGGTCATTGAAGAAATCATCAAGAAAGTGTTGCCGGCCGAATGGCTGCACAACACGCGCTACCTGGTCAACCCGACCGGTCGCTTCGTCATTGGCGGACCACAAGGCGATTGCGGCCTGACCGGTCGCAAGATCATTGTCGACACCTACGGCGGCGCGGCGCCGCACGGTGGCGGCGCGTTTTCGGGCAAGGACCCATCCAAAGTCGACCGTTCGGCGGCGTACGCGGCCCGCTACGTGGCCAAGAACGTGGTGGCGGCCGGGCTGGCGCGCCAGTGCCAGGTGCAGGTCAGCTACGCGATCGGCGTGGCCAAGCCGATCAACATTACTGTGTACACCGAAGGCACGGGCGTGATTTCCGACGAAAAAATCGCCGCCCTGGTGATGGAACACTTCGATTTGCGTCCGAAAGGCATCGTCCAGATGCTCGACCTGCTGCGTCCGATTTACCAGAAGACGGCGGCCTACGGCCACTTCGGCCGCGAAGAGCCGGAATTCACGTGGGAGCGCACCGACAAAGTCGCCTTGCTGCGCGCCGAAGCCGGCCTGTCCTAAGCAACACGGTCGCAAACCGCCAAGCAACGCGGTTTGCACCCCCAACCGGGGTCAGAGCTTTAACTCGAAACATTTCTAGTTAAAGCGCTGACCCCGGTGTTCGTTTCGGGGCTGTTCCTGCTAAAAGCGCAAGAATCTGACGAAATGGCGTCCGCTGTTTCGATTTACCCGAAATCCTGCACCGGGGTCAGAGCTTTAATTAGAAATGTTTCGAGTTAAAGCTCTGACCCCGGTTGTAGGCGCTCTGCAGCCACGCGTAGGCGCTTTTGCCGCACCCGAGAAATTTGGCTGGCGCAACTTGGCGTTAGCGGCTACACTTCTTAGTTCCGAGGAGCGTTGCGACGAAATGCCCCATTTCGCCAGGCTCGGAAAGTCCACCGCAACTGCGCTCACGTTACTTTTTTCTAACTGAAAGGAGGGCGTGATGAACGCCGTACTCAAATCTTCGCAAGACTTCCATATCGCCGACATTTCCCTGGCCGCCTGGGGCGACAAGGAAATCAAGATCGCTGAAACCGAAATGCCCGGCCTGATGGCTATCCGCGAGGAATTCGCCGCGGCCCAGCCCCTCAAAGGCGCGCGCATCACCGGTTCGCTGCATATGACGATCCAGACCGCCGTGCTGATCCAGACCCTGGAAGCCCTCGGCGCCAAGGTCCGTTGGGCATCGTGCAATATCTATTCGACCCAGGACCACGCCGCCGCCGCCATCGCCGCCGCTGGCACGCCTGTGTTCGCCGTCAAGGGCGAAACCCTCGACGAATACTGGGATTACACCCACCGCATCTTCGAATGGCCAAGCGATGCCGGCCAGCCGGTGTATTCGAACATGATCCTCGACGATGGCGGCGACGCCACCCTGCTGCTGCACCTGGGCACGCGCGCCGAAACCGATCCGTCGGTGCTGGCCAAGCCGGGTTCGGAAGAGGAAATCTGCCTGTTCAACTCGATCAAGACCCACCTGGCGAAAGATGCCACCTGGTATTCCAAGCGCCTGCCGCACATCCTGGGCGTGACCGAGGAAACCACCACCGGCGTGCATCGCCTGTACCAGATGCACAAGGAAGGCAAGCTGGCCTTCCCGGCCATTAACGTCAACGATTCGGTCACCAAGTCGAAATTCGACAATCTGTACGGTTGCCGCGAGTCGCTGGTCGACGGCATCAAGCGCGCCACCGATGTGATGATCGCCGGCAAAGTCGCCGTCATCGCCGGCTACGGCGACGTCGGCAAGGGCTCGGCCCAGGCCATGCGCGCGCTGTCGGCGCAAGTGTGGGTCACCGAAATCGATCCGATCTGCGCCCTGCAGGCGGCGATGGAAGGCTACCGCGTCGTGACCATGGATTACGCCGCCGAACATGGCGACATCTTCGTTACCTGCACCGGTAACTATCACATCCTGACCGAACAGCACATGCTGGCCATGAAAGACCAGGCCATCGTCTGCAACATCGGTCACTTCGACAACGAGATCGATGTCGCTTCGCTGAAGAAATATCAGTGGGATAACATCAAGCCCCAGGTCGATCATGTGATCTTCCCGAGCGGCAAGCGCATCATCCTGCTGGCCGAAGGCCGCCTGGTCAACCTCGGTTGCGGTACCGGTCACCCGTCGTACGTGATGAGCTCCTCGTTCGCGAACCAGACCATCGCCCAGATCGAGCTGTTCGCCAACACCGCCAAGTACCCGGTCGGCGTGTATGTGCTGCCGAAGCACCTGGACGAGAAAGTCGCGCGCCTGCAGCTCAAAAAGCTTAACGCGCAACTGACCGTGCTGACCGACGAGCAAGCCGCCTACATCACCGTCAGCAAAGAAGGCCCTTACAAGCCTGACCACTACCGTTATTAATCGGTAACGACGGCGCGCATCTGCAAAGAGCGCGCCGTTTTTTTGTTCTACACAATATCGTTTTCATATCAACCGGACTCCCGCTTCCCTTATGCGCTTACTTTTGACGTGGTTGATTAACGCAGTGGCGCTATGCGCGCTGCCATTCCTGATGAGTTCGGTTCAAGTCACGAACCTGGTGTCGGCCTTGATTGCCGCGCTGGTGCTCGGCCTGGTCAATACCCTGATTCGTCCGGTGCTGGTACTGCTGACCCTGCCCGTAACCCTGCTATCCATGGGCTTGTTTATCCTGGTGATCAATGCACTGCTGTTTTGGGCAGTCGCCAACTTGATCGACGGATTCCAAGTCTCAGGTTTCTGGTCGGCCTTTATCGCCGCCATCCTGTACAGCATCATCTCGTGGGCGCTGTCTACCTTACTCCTCAAAAAAGATGGCAACTCCTGACTTCAGCATTGAATTCTATCCGCCCAAGACTCCCGACGGGGCGGACAAGCTGCGCGTGGCGCGCGCCAAACTGGCGCTGCTGCAACCTAAATACTTCTCGGTCACTTTCGGCGCCGGCGGCAGCACCCAGCAGGGCACGCTCGACACGGTCGTCGAGATCCTCGGCGAGGGCCACGACGCCGCTCCCCACTTGTCGTGCGTGGGCGCCACGCGCGCATCGATCCGTACGATCCTGACACAGTTCCAGTCGCATGGGATCAGGCGCGTGGTGGCCTTGCGCGGCGACTTGCCAAGCGGCTACGGCGGTGCGGGCGAGTTGCGCTATGCCAGCGAGCTGGTCGAGTTCATCCGGGCCGAGACGGGCGACTGGTTTCACATCGAAGTGGCGGCCTATCCGGAAGTGCATCCCCAGGCCAGGTCGCCGCAAGATGACTTGCAAAACTTCGCACGCAAGGTGCAGGCCGGCGCGAATGCGGCCATCACCCAGTATTTTTACAACGCCGACGCCTACTTTGCGTTCATGGACCAGACCCGCAAGCTGGGGATCGATATTCCCGTCGTGGCGGGGATCATGCCGATTACCAATTACACGCAGTTGATGCGGTTTTCGGATATGTGCGGAGCGGAAATTCCGCGCTGGGTGCGCTTGAAGCTGGCCAGTTTCGGGGATGACACGGCATCGATCAAGGCGTTCGGGCTCGATGTGGTGACGCAGCTGTGCGAGAGATTGCTGGCCGGCGGCGCGCCAGGCTTGCATTTTTACAGCATGAACCAGGCGCTGGCGACGACCGCGTTGTGCGAGCGCTTGAAGGCTGCTTGATGGGTGCGTGACAGCGGCTTACTTCCTCGAACTTATTCGACCGCTACCTTAAAAACCGTCTTCCCCGCCTGCGCGGGGAAGACGATTCATCGGTCAGTGCCCGGAGGGAGCGATGACCCCTCCGTCAGTACCACATCCAGCGCCACATCATGCTGGCCTTCGGCAAACGCCACCTGGTCCGCCTGATACGCCACGCCCACCGTGACCGGCCTCGGCGCATCTTCCAGCGTGCGGTCGTAATACCCCCCGCCATACCCCAGCCGGTAGCGCTCCGCCGTAAACCCCAGGCAAGGCACCAGCAGCAGCCCCGGCCGGTCCACCATCCTTTGCTCAGCCGGCACCGCCACCCCCATCCGGTCGCTGACCATCGCCTCGCCCGGCACCCACGCCACGAACGCCAGCGCCGAGTCCGGTGCCACCACCAGCGGCAGCGCCAGCGGCACGCCCGCCCTTGCCAGCTCAAGATACAGCGGCTGCAAATCGGGCTCGCCGCGCAGCGGCCAGTACACCCCCAGCACCTGGTCCGCTTCGCGCGTACTGTGGGCGCGCCACCACGCCAGCACGCGGGCCCCGATCAGCGCGTCCCGGCGCGCCTTGTCCAGGGGATCGAGCGCGCGCCGGGCCGCTTTTAGGGTGGCGCGCAAACTTGCCTTGTTGGCACTATGTGCAATTGCATCATTTGCGTGCGCCGATGCTGGCTGCGCGGCATGCCCGCATGGTATTCTAGGTTCGCCCGTCATGTGTTAATTGAAGTATCAATGGAGAGTTGCACTCAGATGTTCCTGCCGAAATTGTTTGCCTTCGCGATTGCCGCCGGAGCCTGCCTGATTCCAGCGTACGCCCAAGCGCCCGCGCCCCCGTACGACCCGCGCGCCGACGACGATACCTTCCTGCTGCTGCGCGAAGCCGCGCGCCAGGACGATGCCGCCAAGGCCAATGCCTACGCCTCGCGCCTGCAGAACTATGCGGTGCCGTCGTATGTCGATTATTATCGGCTCAAAACCCGGATGCGGGTGGCATCCGCCGATGAATTGCGCGATTTCCTCAAGCGCTACCAGGGCCTGGCCATCGCCGACCGCTTGCGCAACGACTGGCTGCTGGAACTGGGCCGCGCGCGCGACTGGGCCAATTTCGACCAGCAGTATCCCCTGTTCGTGCTCAACGACGATACCCAGGTCAAGTGCTACGCCCTCATGGCGCGCGTGGCGCGCGGCGAAAAAGTGGCCGACGACGCCCGTGCGCTGCTGGCCAATCCGGCCGGCTATGGCGACGCTTGCGGCTCGCTCATCTCCACCCTGGCCCAAGCGGGCCAGTTCGACGCCAACGACTTGCTGGCCCAGCTGCGCCTGGCCGGCGAAACCCGCGCCACCGGCCCGGCCAAGCGCATCGCCGCGCTGCTCGGCGTATCCGAACTGCACGCCTCGCAGGCGGTCGACCTGCCGGCGCTGGCCATGGCGCGCGGCCTTGGCGAGACCCGCGCCGACCACGAAGTCTATCTGGTGGCGGTGGCGCGCATGGCGCGCACCAGCCAGAACCTGGCCGTGGTCGCCCTGAACAAGAACGCTGCTCGCCTGTCGCCCCAGGAACAAGCCATCGGCTGGGCCGGCATCGCGCACGCCGCCTCGCTCACGCTCGCCCCCGAAGCCTACGATTACTGGCGCAAGAGCGCCGGCGCGCCGCTCACGGCCGAACAGATCCAGTGGAAAACCCGCATCGCCCTGCGCCGCGGCGACTGGAAAACCGTCAAGGCCACCATCGAAGCGATGCCGGCCCCGCTGCGCGCGCAACCCGGCTGGACCTACTGGCTGGGCCGCGCGCTGCAGGCCGAACACGGCGCGCATGAAGCGGCCGTGGTCCTGTACCAGCGCATCGCCGACCAGAACAGCTTCTATGGCCAGCTGGCGCTGGAAGAACTGGGCCAGCTCATTTCGATCCCGCCGCCGGGCCCGGCCCTCACGCCCGAGGAAATGGCGCCCATGGCCAGCAACCCCGGCCTGCGCCGCGCGCTCAAGTTCTTCAGCCTGCGCCTGCGTCCCGAAGGCACGCGCGAGTGGAACTGGGAACTGCGCAAGTTCAGCGAACGCGAACTGCTGGCCGCGGCCGAATTCGCACGCCAGAACCAGATCCTCGACCGCATGGTCAATACCTCGGACCGCACCCGCACCCAGTTCGACTACACCCAGCGCTTCCCGGCGCCGCACAACGACATCCTGCATCCGACCGCGCAGCAACTGGGCCTGGACCGGGCCTGGGTGTATGGCCTGATCCGCCAGGAATCGCGCTTCATCATGGATGCGCAGTCGAACGTCGGCGCGTCCGGCCTGATGCAGGTCATGCCCGCCACCGGCGCCTACGTGGCGCGCAAGATCGGCCTGGGCGACTACGTCAAGAACAAGCTGACCGACGTGCGCACGAACATCCTGCTCGGCGCCAATTACATGAGCATGGTGCTGGCCAACGCCGACGGCTCGCAGACCCTGGCCACGGCCGCCTACAACGCCGGACCGGGACGCATGCGCAACTGGCGCTCCAAGCTCGACGAGCCGATGGAAGGGGCCATCTTCGCCGAGACGATCCCCTACATGGAAACCCGGATCTATGTGAAGAATGTGATGTCCAACGCGACCAACTACGCCGCGCTGTTCGAGAACAAGCCGCAGTCGCTCAAGGCGCGCCTTGGCAAAATCACGCCGCGCAGCGCCCAGGGCAACGACTTGCCCTGATGCGCCTGCGGGCACATGTCGGAGCGTACACGATGAAAGACATGACTGTAGTGGTGTTTGGCGGCTCCGGCTTCATCGGCAGCCACCTGGTGGCGCGCCTGTCGCAGGAGGGGGCACGGGTCATCGTGCCGACCCGGCGCGCCGAACGCGCCCGGCACCTGATCTTTTTGCCGCGCGTCGATGTCGTCGGCGCCAACATCGCTGACGACGCCACCGTGCGCCGCCTGCTGGCCGGCGCCGACGCCGCCATCAACCTGGTGGGCGTGCTGCATTCGCGCCGCGGCCAGCCGTACGGGCCCGACTTCAAGCGCGCCCATGTCGAGCTGCCGCGCCGCATCGTGGCCGCCTGCGCCGCCACCGGCGTGACGCGCTACCTGCACATGAGCGCCCTGGGCGCGGCCGCCGGCGGCCCGTCGATGTACCAGCGCTCCAAGGCCGACGGTGAAGTGGCCGCGCGCGCCGAGCCCTCGGTGGCGGCCACGATTTTCCGGCCATCGGTGGTGTTCGGTCCCGGCGACAGTTTTCTCAATACCTTTGCGCGCATGCAGAAGTGGCTGCCGTTCATTCCGTTAGCCGGCGCCGCCACCGATTTCCAGCCGATCTACGTGGGCGACGTGGCCGACGCTTTCGTGCATGCGCTGGGCGACCTGAAAACGCGCCACCAGGTGTATTCGCTGGGCGGGCCGCAGATCTGGTCGCTGGCCGAACTGGTGCGCCTGGCGGGCCGCTATGCCGGCCATCCGCGCCCGGTGTTCGGCATTCCCGCGCCGCTGGCGCGCCTGCAGGCGGCGCTGTTCGCACTGCTGCCGGGCGAGCCGGTGATCAGCCGCGACAACCTCGACTCGATGCGGGTCGATAACGTCGTCGATCCGGCCATCCAGGCCACCACCGCCGCCGCCCTCGGCCTGCAACTGCGCGCGCTCGAAGCGGTGGCGCCGCACTACCTGGCGCCGCACGAGCGCTTTGACGACTACCGCGCCCGCGCCGGGCGCTGACGAGGCGCTCGCGCCGGGCCCTGATTTCTCACTTTTCATCGGAAGCGACACAATGCAAACCACCGAACTCGATCCGACCCTTTCGCAAACGCTGGACGACGCCAAACAGGCCGGCCTGACGCTCATCATCGGCAACAAGAATTATTCGACCTGGTCGATGCGGCCGTGGGTGGCGGCCACCGCGTTCGGCATTGCGTTCAACGAAGTGCGGGTGCTGCTCGACCAGCCCGATACGTCGGCGCGCATCGCCGAGTATTCGGGCGCCGGCCGGGTGCCGGTGCTGATCGCCGGCGAGATGACCATCTGGGACAGCCTGTCCATCTGCGAATACCTGGCCGAGCAGTTCCCGGAAAAGCATCTGTGGCCGCGCGACGTGGCGGCGCGCGCCATGGCGCGTTCGGTCAGCGCCGAAATGCACAGCGGCTTTGCCGATTTGCGCCACGCGATGCCGATGAATATCCGCATGAGCCTTCCCGGACGCGGACGCACCCCGGGCGCGCAGGGCGACATCGGCCGCATCAGCGAGATCTGGGAAGAGTGCCTGTCGCGCTTCGGCCACCACCAGTTCTTGTTCGGCGAGTTTTCGATCGCCGACGCCTTTTTCGCGCCAGTGGTGATGCGCTTTAAGATTTACGGCGTGGCGCTGGCCCCGGCCCTGCAAGCCTATTGCGAGCGGGTCCAGGCCCACCCGGCGGTGGCGCGCTGGGTGCGCGAAGCGCTGGCCGAAACCGAAACGGCAGCCCATCACGACGAAGAAATCCGCAGCAAGCCATAATAGCGGTTTAGGCAATATTGACTTGAGCATGAAAACATACATCGTTGGCGGCGCGGTGCGCGACGGCCTGCTGGGCCTGCCGGTGCAAGACCGCGACTGGATCGTGGTCGGCGCCACGCCCGAAGACATGCTGGCCGCCGGCTTTCGCCCGGTCGGCAAGGACTTCCCGGTCTTCCTGCATCCCGCCACGCAGGAAGAATACGCGCTCGCCCGCACCGAGCGCAAGACCGCGCCCGGCTACCGCGGCTTCGTGTTCCACACCTCGCCCGACGTCACGCTCGAAGAAGACCTGGTGCGGCGCGACCTGACCATCAATGCAATCGCGCGCGCCGACGACGGCAGCATCACCGACCCGTTCGGCGGCCGGCGCGACCTGGAAGCGAAAATTTTCCGTCATGTGTCCGACGCCTTTGCCGAAGACCCGGTGCGCATCCTGCGCCTGGCGCGCTTCGCGGCGCGGTTTCCCGACTTTACGGTGGCGCCCGAGACCATGGCGCTGATGCGCAGCATGGTGGCGGCCGGCGAAGTCGACGCCCTGGTGGCCGAGCGGGTGTGGCAGGAAGTGGCGCGCGCGCTGATGGAGCAAACCCCGTCGCGCATGCTGGCCGTGCTGCGCGAGTGCGGCGCTCTTGGGCGCATCATGCCGGAACTGGACGCCCTGTGGGGCGTGCCGCAACCGCCGCTGCACCACCCCGAAATCGACACCGGCCTACACATGATGCTGGTGATCGATTACGCGGCCGAACGCGGTTTCGACTTGCCGGTGCGCTTCGCCGCCCTGATGCACGACCTGGGCAAGGGCGCCACGCCCGCCGAGCACTGGCCGCGCCACCACGGCCACGAGCAGCTCGGCCTGGCGCTGATCGACGCCGTCTGCGCGCGCCTGAAGGTGCCGGGCGAGTGCCGCGACCTGGCCGTGATGACCGCGCGCGAGCACGGCAACGTCAGCCGCGCGCAAGAACTGCGCGCCAACACCCTGGTCACCCTGTTCGAACGCTGCGACGCGTTCCGCAAACCGGCCCGCTTCGGGCAGATGCTGCTGGCCGCCGAGAGCGATTCGCGCGGGCGCGGCGGCGCGGGCGACGATTTCCGCACCCGGCCCTATCCGCAAGGGCCGTACCTGTTGCGCGCCCTGGACGCGGCGCGTGGCGTCAATGCCGGCGAAGTGGCGCTGCGCTGCGGCGAGAACAAGCAGCAGATCGCCCACGCCGTGCATAGCGCGCGCGTTTCCGCCGTCAAGGCGGCGCTGCGCCTGGGCGACGACCCTGCTCAGGCGGACGACAGGGAAACGCCGAATCCTGCTATTCTTTGATCCGATATTGGCATTGACACGGAGAAACGGGATGCTGTCCACCTTGCGCCGGTCCCTTGGCGCGCTCGCTTGCTGCGTGGCAGGCGTCGCCGCGGCCCAGGCGCTGGTCAATGAGCCAATCCGGCCGCTGCCGGTGAAGGCGGTGGGCGACCCCGCGCGCATCGCCCTGGGCGAGCGCTTGTTCCAGGACCCGCGTTTTTCGCGCGAGAACACCCACAGCTGCGCCAGCTGCCACCAGTTGCGGCGCGGCGGCGCCGACGGCAAGGCCATCTCCCTTGGCGCGGACGGCAAAGCGGCGCGCTTTAACACGCCCACCGTCTATAACAGCAGTTTCAACTTCCGCCAGACCTGGACCGGGCGTTACAGCGGCGTCGAGCAGTTGCTCGAGCACGTCATCGCCAAGCCGGCGGTGTTTGCCGGCAGCTGGGACGTGGTGGCCGCGCGCCTGACCCGCGACGAGGCGCTGGCGGCCCAGTTCAAGGATGTCTACGGCGACGCCCTGCGCCCGGCCTACGTGCGCGATGCGCTCGACCAGTATCTGCGCTCGCTGGTGACGCCCTCGCGCTTCGACCGCTACCTGCGCGGCGAGGCCGGCGCCATCACGCCCGAGGAAGAACGCGGCTACCTGCGCTTCAAGAGCTACGGTTGCGCGGCCTGCCACCAGGGCATCAACCTGGGCGGCAACCTGTTCCAGAAACTGGGCGCCATGCGCGAAATGCCGGCCCAGGAAACCAGCGGCGCGGACCTGGGCCGCTACCGCGAGACCGGCCGCAATATCGACCGCCACGTGTTTCGCGTGCCGGGCCTGCGCAATGTGGCGCTGACGGCGCCGTACTTCCACGACGGCTCGGTCGCTACCCTCGACCAGGCGGTGGAACTGATGTTCACATACCAGCTCGGGCGCACCGCCTCGCAGCAGGACAAGGAACTGATCGTGCGCTTCTTGCACACCCTGAGCGGCGAAAAGCTGGTGCCGGCCGCGGCGCCCGGAGCGTCGCCGTGAGAGGGATGCTCAGTTCCTGGCGCCGCATCGCCTCGCTGCTGTTGCTGATCTCGCTGATGGTAGTGCTGGGCGTGCTGTTCAACCGCACCCAGGCCGTCGACCTCGAAGCGCAGAACCGGGTCATGCTCAACCTGCGCGAGCTGGAAAAGCTCGATTCGGAGTGGAACGTCAACATCCTGCGCTCGCACATCGGCTTGAACAGCAACTACGATCCGCTCTCGACGCCGCTGCCGCGCATGCGCGAGCTGCAGCTGCGCCTGGCCGCCGCCTTGCCGATGACCGGCAACCCCAGGGCCGGCGACGCGCTCGAGGAAGTCAAGCGCACGCTGGTGAAGAAGGAAGAACTGGTCGAGCAGTTCAAGACCCAGAATGCGATCCTGCGCAATTCGCTGATCTTCTTCCCGCCCGCGATCACCGACCTGAAGACCGAGTTGAACGGCATCGAAGGGGCGATCGTGCCCGGGCGCGTGGTGCTGGCGCTCGATACCGCCTTGAACAGCCTGCTGAGCGACATCCTGCGCTACAATCTGGCGCCGTCGCCGGCGCTGGCGGCGCAGATCGAACGCACGATCGCCTCGATGCAGCCCTTGCGCGGCGATTTTTCGGACAGCGTGAGCGACACCATCGACGAACTGGGACGCCACGCGCACGCCATCCTGCGTTACCGCCAGCTGGAAAACGAACTCGAAATGCAGATCGCGAACAGCCGCACGGCCGAGGCGATGGAAAAGCTGGGCGGCCTGTTCGACACCTCGTTCGACCAGGTGCTGATCGAAAAACAGCGCTACCGGACCTATTTGTTCGCCTATTCGGGCTTGCTGCTGCTGCTGCTGATGTACGTGGCGCGGCGCCTGCTGCGCAGCTACAGCATCATCGGCGAGGTCAACCGCAGTTTGCAGGCGGCCAACGAGACGCTCGAGCACCGCGTGGCCGAGCGCACCGCCGAGCTGGAAGCGCAGTCGGAGCGCTTGAAGCAACTGGCGCAGCACGACAGCCTGACCGGCTTGATCAACTACGGCGAGCTGACCCGCCTGCTGGCGCACGCGCTGGTGCGGGCCGGGCGGCGCGGCGACGTGGTGGTGGCCATGTTCATCGACCTCGATGGCTTCAAGGCGGTCAACGACACATACGGGCACGCCACCGGCGACCTGGTGCTGTGCGAAGTGGCCAGGCGGGTGCAGGACAAGCTGCGCAAGGAAGACGCGCTGGCGCGCCTGGGCGGGGACGAATTCGTGATCTTGCTGGAAGAAGTGAGCGGGCGCGATGGCGCGCTGCGGGTGGCCCAGCAAACGCTCGACGCGATCCGCTCGATCACCGAAGCGGGCGGCTTCCCGGTGCGCATTTCGGCCAGCATCGGCGTGGCCAGCGCCAAGGGCAGGGAAGGCTTCATGCGCGGCGCGCCAGCCTTGCTGGCCGACGCCGACCAGGCCATGTACCAGGCCAAGCAGGGCGGCAAGAACGGCATTTCATTCAGCCCGCAGGCGCAGTGGAACGAGGCGCCGCTGGCGCCGGTCGACTTCACCAGCGCGGTGTGAACGGCCGGCGCGGACCTCCACCACGCCTCAGGAAATGCCCAGCTGCTCCAGGCGATAGCGCATTTCGGAGGCGATGCCTTCATTGGGCGACGATGCAAATTCGCGGATCAGGGCGATCGATGCGGGCGTGCCAATGTCGGCCAGCGCGTGGCTGAACCATTTAGCGATGACGTCATCGTCCGAACACGTGTACTGGAGTGTGTCGAAGCCGCTTTCAAGCATCGTTCGTATGCAAGGAATGCTCGATGGATGGCCGAGATTCTGGATCTTTCTGGTGATTTCTTGATGATGATAGTGCCCCGGCATCATCAGCAAATTGTTCAGAATGTCCGCTTTGACATGCTCATCCGCAATGCAGCCAATCATGCCGTCAAGTGACATCCAGTTATCTTCATCGCTTGAAATGTCGGTCTGCATTTCGCCGAGAATGGTGGTTTTCAGGCTATCGGCGTCGATGCCCGCCAGTTGATGCCGCTCCGAAAGGTTGGCGCGGATAGTATCGAGCAGCGTGTGTTGTGATTTGTCCATTGCGATGCGACATCCTGTCTGATTAGAGCTTGAATCATATCAACTTGATAGCCTTTCCATGAGCAATTGTCTCAAATGAGTCGGCCTGAACATGTTCGGAACGCGTTACGCGTAGAATCGCTTGTAGTCATGCCTCATGCATGCATTCGCGACGTCAAAAATGGCGGCGGGCGAGCAGGGGCTCCTGTGCATGCGCTACAATGGGTAAATTGGTGCGCTGCACAATAGACGTCACGGAGTCCGGCTCATGTTCACAAACCCCTTCAGCAGCTGGCTCGGCAACCGCAAGAGCAGCAAAACCCGGCGCAAGGTGCTGGTCAAGCAGCTCCACGAACGCGACCGGCGCCGCGTACACAAGCATTTCCTCGCGCTCGACGATAGTGACCGCTTGCTGCGCTTCGGCACCAGGCTGCCGGATGAGCTGGTCGAAACCTACGTCGCCAAGATCGACTTTTCGCACGACACCGTGTACGGCGTCTACAACCCGGTGTTCAAGCTGGTCGCGGTCGGCCATCTCGCGTTCGCGCCCAAGCAAGCCTCGACCCACGCGCTGAGCAGCACCACCAAGGACGTCGTGGCCGAATTCGGGGTCTCGGTGTCGGCCTCCGCGCGCGGCCTGGGGATCGGCTCCAAACTGTTCGAGCGCGCCGCCATCCGCTGCCGCAACCTCGATGTCGACACCTTGTATATGCACTGCCTCTCGTCCAACCAGACCATGATGCACATCGCCAAAAAGGCCGGCATGGAGATTCAGCGCGATTACGGCGAAGCCGACGCCTACCTGCGCCTGTTGCCGCCCGACCCGGCCAGCATGCTGCGCGAAGCCATCGACGAGCAGTTCGCCACCATCGACTACACGCTCAAGGCCAACACCCGCGCCGCCGTCAAGTTCTTCGTGCCGAAAAAGTAGTCGTTCACAGAGAAGCGCTTACACCAGCGGCAGCGCGGTCGTATCCTTGATCCGCTGCAGCGCGAAGCTCGACTTGACGTCGGCCACCGCCGGGTGGCTGAGCAAGGTCTGCATCATGAAGCGCGAAAAGTGGTCCATGTCTTCCACGTGTACGCGCAGCAGGTAATCCATCTCCCCCGTCATCGCATAGCAGGCCACCACTTCCGGCCAGTGCTCGACCGACAGCGCAAAGTCCGCGTGCGGCGAACTGGTGGCGCGGCGCGCCCCGGCCGCGTTGCTGGACGCCTCGCTATGCTTTTCCAGGCGCACGTTCACATACGCCAGCAAACCGAGCCCGATCTGGGCCGGATCGAGCAGCGCCACATACTGGCGGATCACGCCCGCTTCTTCGAGCCGCTTGATGCGGCGCAGGCAGGGAGAGGGCGACAGGCTGACCCGGTCGGCCACGTCCTGGTTCGACAGGCGTCCGTCCGCCTGCAAGATCGCCAGAATCTTCCGATCTGTTTTATCGAGCACAATTTTTGGCATATTTTCTCCGAAAGCCGCATTTCAACGCAATATTATTGCTCAAATTGCCGGGCGTGGGGCAGTGTTTGAAATTTAATGCCGGTGTCGCGGGACTATACTGTGCCCTATTAAAATAGGAGACTGTCATGCAATTTACGCCTTGGGAAAACCCGATGGGGACCGATGGATTCGAATTTGTCGAGTACGCGGCGCCGGATCCGAAAGCGCTCGGCGCGCTGTTCGAGCAGATGGGCTTCACCGCCATCGCACGCCACCGCCACAAGGACGTGACCTTGTACCGCCAGGGCGACATCAACTTCATCATCAACGCCGAAAAAGACTCGTTCGCCCAACGTTTTGCGCGCACCCACGGCCCGTCGGTGTGCGCCATCGCGATCCGCGTCGACGACGCCGCCATGGCCTACCGCCGCGCGCTCGAACTGGGCGCCTGGGGTTTCGACAACAAGACCGGCCCGATGGAACTGAACATCCCCGCCATCAAGGGCGTGGGCGATTCGCTCCTGTATTTCGTCGACCGCTGGCGCGGCAAGGGCGCCAACGCCGGCTCGGCGCCCGGCACCATCGGCGACATCAGCATCTATGACGTCGACTTCGTCGCCATTCCGGGGGCCGTGGCCAACCCGGTCGGCAACGGCCTGACCTACATCGATCACCTGACCCACAATGTACACCGTGGCCGCATGAAGGAATGGGCCGAGTTCTACGAGAACCTGTTCAACTTCCGCGAAGTACGCTACTTCGACATCGAAGGCAAGCTGACCGGCCTCAAATCGAAGGCGATGACGTCCCCGTGCGGCAAAATCCGCATTCCGATCAACGAATCGTCGGACGACAAGTCGCAGATCGCCGAATACCTCGACGCCTACCACGGCGAAGGCATCCAGCACATTGCGCTCGGCACCGACAATATCTATCAGTCGATCCAGGGCATGCGCGACACCGGCATCGTGTTCCAGGACACGATCGAAACCTACTATGAGCTGATCAACCGCCGCCTGCCGGGCCATGGCGAGAACCTCGATGAACTGCGCCGCCTGCGCATCCTGGTCGATGGCCACAGCAGCGAGACCGAACGCGAACTGCTGCTGCAGATTTTCACGCAGACCGTGATCGGCCCGATCTTCTTCGAAATCATCCAGCGCAAGGGCGACCAGGGTTTCGGCGAAGGCAATTTCCGCGCACTGTTCGAGTCGATTGAACTCGACCAGATCAAGCGCGGCGTGCTGCAGGATACGACCGTGGCCTAAGCACGGTACAAGCGCACCGCCAAGACGGTGCGCGCAGCAACGCACAAGAACATACGGAGACAAAGACAATGAACGCACCACTAGACCGGGCCCAGCTCGATGCCGAGCCGTCGCACGAGATTTCGCTCGACGACAAATGGACGCTCGAGCGCGGCCGCGCCTTCATGACCGGCACCCAGGCGCTGATCCGCCTGCCGATGATGCAGCGCGAACGCGACCTCAAGGCCGGGCTGAACACCGCCGGCTACATCACCGGCTACCGCGGCTCGCCGGTCACCTCGGTCGACATGACCGCGGTCAAGGCCAAGAAGCACCTCGACGCCCACCACGTCAAGTTCCATCCGGGGATGAACGAAGACCTGGCCGCCACCGCCGTCTGGGGCACCCAGCAAACGAACCTGTTCAAGGACGCCAAGTACGACGGCGTGTTCTCGATGTGGTACGGCAAAGGCCCCGGCGTGGACCGCTGCGGCGACGTTTTCAAGCACGCCAACAACGCCGGCTCTGCCCGCCATGGCGGCGTGCTGGTGCTGGCCGGCGACGACCACGCGGCCAAGTCCTCGTCGACCGCGCACCAGTCCGACCATATCCTGAACGCCTGCGGCATTCCGGTGCTGTACCCGGCCTCGGTGCAGGAATACATCGACTACGGCCTGCACGCCTGGGCCATGAGCCGCTACACGGGCTTGTGGGTGTCGATGAAGTGCGTCACCGACATCATCGAATCGGGCGCCGTGGTCGACTTCGACCCGGACCGCGTGCAGATCGAACTGCCGACCGACTTCGTGCTGCCGGAAGGCGGCCTGAATATCCGCTGGCCCGACACCGTGCTCGATATGGAAGTGCGGATGAACAGCTTTAAGTGGTACGCGGCCCTGGCTTACGCGCGCGCCAACAAGCTCAACAAGATCATCTGGGACAGCCCAAAACCGAAGATCGGCATCATCACCGCCGGTAAATCGTATCTGGACACGCGCCAGGCGCTGGCCGACCTGGGCATCGACGAGCAGGCCGCCGCCGACATCGGCATCCGCCTGTACAAGATCGGCATGACCTGGCCGCTCGAAGCGGAAGGCGTACACGAATTCGCCAAGGGCCTCGACGAAATCCTGGTGGTCGAGGAAAAGCGCCAGATCCTGGAGTACGCGCTCAAGGAAGAACTGTACAACCTGCCGGACGGCCAGCGCCCGCGCGTGGTCGGCAAATTCGACGACACCGGCGAATGGTCGAACAAGGGCGGCACCGGTCACGGCGACTGGCTGCTGCCGGCCACCTATGAGCTCAACCCGGCCCAGATCGCGCGCGCGATCGCCAGCCGCATCTCGCACTACTGCGCCGGCCATCCGGCCCTGCAGCGCGTGAAAGAGCGCATCGCCTACCTGGAAGCGAAAGAGCTGGTCCTGAAAAACGTCAGCACCAAGCCCAATCCCGACACCGACCGCACCCCGTACTTCTGCTCCGGTTGCCCGCACAATTCGTCGACCAAGGTGCCGGAAGGCTCGCGCGCGCTGGCCGGCATCGGCTGCCACTACATGGTGTTGTGGATGGACCGCGAAACCTCGACCTTCACCCACATGGGCGCCGAAGGCGTGACCTGGGTCGGCCAGGCGCCGTTCACCAACGAGAAGCACGTCTTCACCAACCTCGGTGACGGCACCTACTTCCACTCGGGGATCCTGGCGATCCGCGCGGCGGTGTCGGCCAAGGTCAACATCACCTACAAGATCCTGTTCAACGACGCCGTCGCCATGACCGGCGGCCAGGAATTCGACGGCCCGCTCGATCCGGGCATGATCAGCCGCCAGATCGCGGCCGAAGGCGTCGGCCCGATCATCGTCGTCACCGACGAACCCGAAAAATACCCGTCCGACTACAAGTGGGCCGAAGGCGTGACCGTGCGCCACCGCAGCGAGTTGATGGACGTGCAGCGCGAACTGCGCGAAAAACCAGGCGTGTCGGCCATGATCTACGACCAGACCTGTGCGTCCGAAAAACGGCGCCGCCGGAAACGCAACGAGTATCCCGATCCAGCCAAGCGCGCCGTCATCAACGAGGCGGTGTGCGAAGGCTGTGGCGACTGCTCGGTGCAGTCGAACTGCCTGTCGGTCGAACCGCTGGAAACGGAACTGGGGCGCAAGCGCCAGATCAACCAGTCGTCGTGCAACAAGGACTTCTCGTGCGTGACGGGTTTCTGCCCGAGTTTTGTCACGGTCGAAGGCGGCTCGCTCAAGAAGCCGAAGAAAGCCGCCAGCGGCGACGCGGCCCCGCCGCAGCTGCCGACGCCTGTGCTCAAGAACACGGCCGCGCCGTACGGCATCCTGATCACCGGGATCGGCGGCACCGGCGTGGTCACCGTCGGCCAGATCCTGGCGATGGCGGCCCACGTCGAAGGCAAGGGCGCCATTGTGCTCGACATGAGCGGACTGGCCCAGAAGGGCGGCCCGGTGATGTCGCACGTGCGCCTGGCCGACAAGCAGGCCGACCTGCATTCGACCCGCGTGGGCACCGGCAGCGCCGACCTGGTGATCGGCTGCGACCTGATCGTCACGGCCAGCCGCGACGCCCTCTCGCGCATGGGCGAGGGCCGTACCTACGCTGCGATCAATTCGACCGGTTCGTCCACGGCGGCATTCGTCAAGAATCCTGACTGGCAGTTCCCGGGCGCGTCCTCGCAGGCCGAAATCGTCAAGGCCTGCGGCGCCGAGCGCGTCGACTTTGTCGACGCCGGCCAGATCGCCACCGCGCTGATGGGCGACTCGATCGCCACCAATATGTTCATGCTCGGCTACGCGTGGCAAAAAGGCCAGGTACCCTTGACCGAAGCGTCGATCCTCAAAGCCATTGAACTGAACAACGTCTCGGTGGGCTTTAACAAGAGCGCCTTTATGTGGGGCCGCACGGCGGCGCACGATTTGCCGTCGCTGGTGAAGATGACCACGCCGGCCAAGGTGATTGAGTTCAAGCGTACGCAAACCCTGGACGAGATCATCAACAAGCGCATCGATCTGCTGACCGCTTACCAGGACGTGGCCTACGCCAACCAGTACAAGGCGTTCGTGGACCAGGTGCGCGCCGAGGAAGCGAAGCTGGGCAAGAGTACGCGCCTGACCGAAGCGGTCGCGCGCTACTTCTACAAGCTGATGGCGTACAAGGACGAGTATGAAGTCGCGCGCCTGTACACCAACGGCGCCTTCCAGGAAAAGATCGCGGGCATGTTCGAGGGCGACATCAAGCTCAAGTTCCACCTGGCGCCGCCGCTGTTCGCCAAGCACGACTCCAAGGGCCAGTTGATCAAGCAGGAATTCGGTCCGTGGATGATGAAGGCGTTCGGCCTGATGGCGAAGATGAAGGGCCTGCGTGGCGGCGCGCTCGACATCTTCGGCTACACCGCCGAGCGCAAGATGGAACGCGCGCTGATCGGCGAGTACCGCAATACGGTCGGTTCGCTGCTGCCCAAGCTCAGCGCCGAGACCCTGGCGCAAGCGGTGGCCATTGCCAGCATCCCTGAAGATATTCGCGGGTATGGGCATGTGAAGGAACGTCACCTGAAGGCGGCCAAGGAGAAGGAAGCCGCGCTGCTGGCGGCTTTCGGCAAGCCGGCCTCGCCGGACGGCGTGATCCAGATTCATCGGGTCGCGTAGACCGCGTCGCGTCAACCGCGCAGTGTCAGATGAATGGCCCGCTCTCAAGCGGGCCATTTTTTCGTCTCAGGTTATGATATAGGCATCGCAATCGACCAGGGCAGACCACCATGTTCATCACCGCCAAAGGCACTTTCGAGATCACCATGCAGGCGCCGCCATCCGGGGAGGGCGCCGGGAGGGTGTCGCTCGGGCGCATGCTGATCGATAAATACTACAGCGGCGACTTGATCGGCATCGGCCAGGGCGAGATGCTCTCGGCCGGCAATCCGGCGGCCGGGTCGGCGGGCTACGTGGCGATCGAACACGTCACCGGCACCCTGGACGGCATGAGCGGCAGCTTCGCCTTGCAGCACGCGGGCACCATGCACCAGGGCGCCAGCCACCTGTCGATCAGCATCGTGCCGGGGTCGGGGACCGAGGGGCTGACCGGCATCCAGGGCAAATTCAAGCTCGATATCGTCGACAGCAAGCATTACTACGAACTTGAGTACACGATGGATCTGGTGTAGGCCTGTGAAAGGCCACTCACCCCAAGACCGTCGTTCCCGCGCAGGCGGGAACCCAAGGCATCAGCGCTCAGAGACGAAAACTTAGATCCCCGCCTACGCGGGAATGACGGTTTCGGATGCGTTCGTCCCGAACGACGCCACCTTAAGGCAGCAAGATCGCCGCCAGCACCATCCCCAGTCCCACCAGCGACACCGACCACACCATCGAGCGCACCACCGGAATGCCGGCCGCGTACAGCGGCACATACACCACGCGCGCGATCAGGTACATCCACGCCCCCCACAAGGTCAGGTCGCCCTCGCGCCCGCCCACATGCGCGATCAGCACGGCCGCCGCGAACAGCGGCAGCGTCTCGAACAGATTGGCCTGCGCCCGCTGCAAGCGCGCCGTCACCACGCCCGGCGCCGGCGCCGGCGTATCGCGCGCGCTCATGTTGTACTTCATCCCGGTCTCCTTGTTGCGGAAAGCCCCGGTCGCCATGATCTGCACCAGCGCCAGCACCAGGGTCCAGCCCAGGATCATCAGTTCGGTCGTCATCGCTTTTTCCCTTGAACGCCAGCGGTCGCCGGCAATATGGTCAGATTAACAAAGAAAACGCCAAGCCGCTGCACGCTTGGTGTTGCTTTTTGTGCATATATATTGCGGTTGGAGAATTTTCACCACGGCTTGTGCCTTAAAATTGCATGTTTTGCAGCATCCTCAGTGCCTGGAGAACCCCCATTAACGCCCCGATCAACGCCATCCCGCCCGACCTGGCCGCGCGCCTGACCGCGCCCAGCGCCGCCTACAAGAACAGCGTGCGCCTTGCGCTGGCCTGCCTGCTGCTGTTCGTCGTCCTGTACTGCGCTCTGGCCGGCTGGTTCGTGTACACCGCCTGGCAAGTGTTCGTCGACGGCGCCGGCAGCGACCTTGGCAGCCTTTCCTACTTCATGGCCGCCTGCTCGCTGTTCATCGGCGCGTTGATGATCAAGGCGATGTTCTCGGTACGCCATGCCGGCAACGACGGCCTGCTCGAAGTGACCGAACAGGACCAGCCACGCCTGTTCGCCTATCTGTTCGAGCTGGCCGACGCCGCCCGCGCGCCGCGTCCGCACAAGGTATTCCTGTCGGCCCGCGTGAACGCCGCCGTGTTCTACGACCTGTCGCTGTACAAGCTGTTTTTCCCGTCGCGGAAAAACCTCGAGATCGGCCTGCCGCTGGTGAACGCGCTCGCGCGCGGCGAATTGCGCGCCGTGCTGGCCCACGAATTCGGCCATTTCGCGCAGCGCTCGATGGCGGTCGGCAGCTGGGTGTATGTGGCCCATCAGATTGTCAGCCACATGGTCACGCAGCGCGACAAACTCGATGCCTTCCTGGAGGGGGTATGCAGGATCGATGCCCGCCTGGTCTTTCTGGTCGGTCCGCTGCAGCTGATCATCTGGTCGATCCGCTCGCTGGTCGAATCGGTGTTCCGCCTGGTGCTGATGATGCAGCGCGCCCTCTCGCGCGAGATGGAAATGCAGGCCGACCTGGTGGCCGTGTCGCTGACCGGCAGCGATGCCCTGATCCACGCGCTGCACCGCACCCGCAGGGCCGACGACGCGTGGACGCGCGCGCTCGCCTTCCTCGCCAGCGAACATGCGCAGGGGCGCGCCACGCGCGACGTGTTCTCGCTCCAGACCGAGATGCTGCGGCTGATGAGCGGCATTCTCAACGACCCCACCTACGCCGACGTCCCGCCCTTGCCCGGGCAAGGCCGCGACCAGCACCGCATTTTCAAGCCCGGCCTGGCCCAGCGCCCCAAGATGTGGCTGACCCACCCGCTCAATCACGAACGCGAAGACAACGCCAAGCGCATTTACGTGGCCGCGCCGCCCGATCCGGTCAGCGCCTGGTCGGTCTTCGACCACACCGCCTCGCTGCGCACGGCGGTGACCACCTCCCTGCGCGGCGAGGGCGACAGCGTCGCGGTCGACCTGGACCAGTCGCTGCGGGCGCTGGCGCAGCCCTTCGAGCGCGAGCAGTTCGACGCGCGCTATCGCGGCATCTATTTTGGCCGCGCGCTGACCCGTCATGCGCCTGATCTGGGCGCACTGCGCGCGGGCCACTACCACGCCAAACAGGAGCTGCTGGAGACGCTGTACCCGGCCGCGCTGGCGGCCGATATCGAACTGCTGCGCACCCTGGAAAGCGAACGCGCCCAGCTCGAGGCCCTGATCGCCGGCACCTTGACCGCGGCCGGCAGCGTGCTGCACGTGCGCGGCGAAAAATTCGGCATGGCGCAACTGCCGGCCGCGCTGGCGCGGGTGCGGGAAGACAGCGCCAGGATCGCCGCGCGCTTGCACCAGCACGACTGGCTGTGCCGCAGCTGGCACCAGAACATGGGGCACCAGCTCGGGCGCGGCTGGGATGCTTATCTGGACGGCCTGCTGGCGCTGGTGCATTACGCCGAACACCGCCTGGCCGCCCTGCGCGACGCCCAAGGGATGCTCGAGAACGCGGTGGCGATCATCACCGCGCTGCGCCGCGTAAATGCCGACGGCGTCACGCGCGTGGTCGGCGAGGCCAATGAACTGTATAACGTGATGGCCCAGCTTTACCGCGAAGCCGGCTCGGTGCATCTGTCGCCCCGCCTCATCGAGCAGCTTGGCATGGCGTCCGGCTGGCGCGCGGCGCTGGGCCAGTTCTCCATGGAGTTCGCTTATGAAGGCAACATCAACGCATGGATGCGCGAGGCCGCGCCGCTGGTCACGTCCCTGGCCGGCCGGCTCGATGCCTTGCGCGGCGCCGCCCTCGACGAGTTGCTGGCCACCGAAGCGAAGATCGCGCGCTGCTCGCGCATCGGCGAAGGGATGCGCAGCGCTCCGCAGTGCTCGCGCGTGCCGCCGTCGTACCCGGTGCTGCTGGCCGGCGGCGAACGCCAGCGCCAGCGCCAGCTCGGCTGGTGGGCGCGCTTCCAGCTGGCCGACGGCCGGGCGCCGGCCGCCGCGCGCCTGCTGGTGGCGGGGACGATCGTCATTGCCGCGCTCAGCGCCGGCAAGTTCGGCGCCGGCGGCGTGTCGGTATTCGCCAGCGATCCGGTGATCATGGTCTACAACGGCCTTGGCTTGCCGGTGCGGGTGAACATCGACGGCCGGCAGCAGAACGTGGCCGCCCATGCGCATCTGGCCTTCAGCGTGCCGGTGCTGGGCAAGCACCATGTGGAGGCGCGCAGCGAAGACGCTCGCCTGATCGAAGCGTTCGACGCGGTTTCAAGACCGCGCGCGCATCCGGTCTACAACGTGGCCTCGGCCGCGCCGCTGGTGGAGTGGACGGTCGCCTACGGCCCGGTCGACGCGGTGCCGCAAAAGGTGCTTGGCACGCCGCGCTGGATCGAGAGCAAGGCCAATCTGTTGTTCGAGGAACCGCCCATGGGCATCTCCGGCAGGGAGGGCGGCTACCGCAGCGTGTTGAGCGGCATGGACGACGCCACGCCGCAAGTGCAGTTGTCGGCGCTGGCGGATGCGGCGCAGGCCATGAGCCTGGCCCTGGTGCATGCGCGCTGGGACAGCACCGCCACGGCGGACGCCGAAACCTGGCTTGGCATGGCCGGACAGCTCCCGCAGTTCGCCGCCGTGCTCGAGGAGCGGCTGCGCGCCGCGCCGCGCGACGTGATGCTGCGCCGCGTCGAGATGGATCGCGCCAGCGCCGCGCGCAAGCCGGCGCTGTGCGGGGAACTCGCCGCCCAGGCGGCGGCGCGGCCCGAGGACGGCGACCTGGCCTACCTCGCGTTGCGCTGCCGTGGCGACGACGCCGGCGTCGCGACCCGGATGGCCGAGGCGCGCGCGCTGGCCGGACAAGCTGTGGCTGGCGCGCTGGATCGCCTACGACAAGATGCAGGCCGGCGATTACGCCGCCGCGGTGCCGGCGCTCGAGCAGCTGGTGCGCGGCACGCCCGCCATGGCCGACGATGCCGGCATGAGCCTGGCGCGGGTGCGGCGCATGCTGGCGCCGGATTCGTCTCTCGAGGAGCTCGGCGCGCTGGCGGCGAAGTCGCGCCGCTTGAAGCGCCTGCTGGCGATCGCGGAGGCCCCGACGCCGCAACGGCGGATGAGCATCTACCGGTCGCTGGCGATTGGGGACCTCGACGACGCCACCCGCGAGGCGGGAGCGGAACCGGGGCGCGCCGCGCACGTGCTGCGGCTTGCGGGGGCCTCGGACGGCGCCAATGCCGCCATGATCAAGCGCGCCATGACGCTGCCGTTCGCGCAAGGCCAGGACAGCGCCACCATCTGGACCGGGCTGGCGCTGGCGACCCGGCATGGCTACGACGCGGCGCCCTGGCGCGGCGCGACGCGCGTAGCCTCCGGCGCGGACCAGGAGCGCATGCTGGCCTTCTTCGACCGCATCGCCGCAGGCAAGGATCCGCTCGCGGCCGACCGCCTGCTCGACGCGGCCGACCCCGAGATGCGCCTGCACGCCTGGAGCGCCGCGCTGGTGCTGCTGGGCCAGAAGGCGCCGGCCGAGTGGCGCAAGGCGGTCACGCGCATGCTGTTTGCCTCCGAGCGGCCGTATTTCGAGGAGACGTAAGCACAGCAAGATCGCAGATACCGGGGTGCGCAAAGCCGACTATAATTTCCGGTTCGCGTACACCGTGCGCCCTGTATTGACAACTTTGCCGGAGCTTTACCGATGATCCGTTCTGCGCTGCTGCTTGCCCTGCTGTCCGCCATTCCCTTCGCCCATGCCGCTCCCGACCTGACCACCGTCGCCGAGCGCTCGCAGTTCCAGAAAACCGGCCGCTACGACGAAGTCATCGCCCTGTGCGCCGCGTTCCAGAAAGCGTACCCGAAGCAGGTCAAGTGCATCGAATTCGGACGCACGCCGGAAGGGCGGCCGATGCAGGCGCTGGTGGTCACGCGCACCGGTGCCATGAGCCCGCAGGCGGCGGCGGCGCGCGCGCTGCCGGTGGTGCTGGTCCAGGGCGGCATCCACGCCGGCGAGATCGACGGCAAGGACGCCGGCTTCCTGGCGCTGCGCGACGTGCTCGAAGGACGCGCCGCTCCCGGTGCGCTCGACAAGCAGGTGCTGCTGTTCGTCCCGGTCTTCAACGTCGACGGGCATGAGCGCTTCAAGGCGTGGAACCGGCCGAACCAGCGCGGCCCGGCCGAAATGGGCTGGCGCACCACCGCCCAGAACTTCAACCTGAACCGCGACTACGCCAAGGCCGACTCGATCGAGATGCAATCGATGCTGGCGCTGGTGAACGCGTGGGACCCGCTGGTCTACGTCGACCTGCACGTGACCAACGGCGCCAAGTTCGAACACGATATCTCGATCCAGGTCGAACCGGTGCATTCGGCCGATGTGGCGTTCCGCCAGGCCGGGCTGGCGCTGCGCAGCGGCGTGCTGGCCGATATCACCAGGCTCGGTTCGCTGCCGCAGCCGTTCTACATGTCGTTTGCCGAAGAAGACAATCCGGCGTCGGGCTTTGCCGATGGCGTGTCGGACCCGCGTTTCTCGACCGGCTATTTCGCCTTGCGCAACCGCATTGGCGTGCTGGTCGAGACCCATGCGTGGAAGGACTATCCGACCCGTGTGCGCATCACGCGCAACTCGGTGGTGTCGGTGCTCGACCAGGTGGCGCAGCACGGCAAGGCATGGCAAACGGCCGCGCGTGAAGCCGATGCGCGGGCGGCGCGCCTGGGCGGCACCGAGCTGCCGCTGACCTACAAGCCGACCGACAAAAAGCGCATGATCGACTTCCGCGGCTACGCCTACACGCGCACGCTGTCGGATGTGTCGGGCGCCCTGATGACGCGTTACGACGAAACCAAGCCAGAGATCTGGACCGTGCCGCTGCGTGACGAAGTGCTGCCGGACGTGATGGTGAGCGCCCCCAAGGCCGGCTACATCGTGCCGGCCGCGCATGCGGCCATGGTGGCGCGCAAACTGGGCCAGCACGGCATCAGCTACCGCACCTTGGGCGCGGAGCAGGCCAGGGCCGAGGTCGAGACCTTCCGCGCCGAGAAGGTGACGTACGCACCCGGCTCGCTCGAATCGCACCAGCGCGTGAGCTTGCAGGGGGTGTGGAAGGCGGAGCCGCGCGCGATCGGGAAGGGCGCCCTGTTCGTGCCGGTGGCGCAGGCCAAGGCGCGTTTGGTGATCGCCCTGTTCGAACCGGCCGGCCCGGATTCGCTGCTGCAGTGGGGGATGTTCAACACCGCGTTCGAGCGCAAGGAATACATGGAGGATTACGTGGCCGAAGATGTCGCGCGCGAGATGATGGCGGCCGATCCGGCGCTGGCGGCGGCGTTCAAGGCGAAGGTGGACAGCGATCCGGCCTTTGCCAAGGATGCGGAAGCGCGGCTGGCGTTTTTCGCCAGGCGGCATACCTCGTATGACGAGCGCCTGAATCTGTATCCGGTGATGCGCACGGCGGTGGCGCCGTAAGGAATTTGGAGACGGAAACAGTGCCTCGAAGGAGGCCCTGTTTGCTTAGTAGTGATAGCGGCAAGAAATAAGGGTAAGAAGTGCATCGTTGGCTTCATACACCAGACGATGCGTATCGTCGATCCGTCTGGCCCAGTAACCCGACAAGTTCCCTTTGAGAGGTTCCGGTTTGCCCAGTCCTTCAAACGGACTGCGCTGAGCTTCCTTGATTAACAAATTGATGCGCTTTAACGTTTTTTTGTCCTGAGTCTGCCAATAGACGTAGTCATTCCAGCATTCATCCGTGAATTGCAGGTCTCGCAT
The DNA here is from genome assembly GCF_011682185.1 of Massilia genomosp. 1. Classification (NCBI taxonomy): domain Bacteria; kingdom Pseudomonadati; phylum Pseudomonadota; class Betaproteobacteria; order Burkholderiales; family Oxalobacteraceae; genus Massilia; species Massilia genomosp. 1. The sequence continues at coordinate 821 of NZ_WHJF01000012.1, read as the reverse complement.
GTGAAATTTCCCCAGCGTCGGATACTTCGATTAGCTCCCGATGCGTCGCTTTACCAGCACGTGCTTGCTCGATGGATTTCGCCAGGTGCGCAGCGTTAGCCGGCGAACTAAGCAGGTAAACAGTCTCCATCAAGCTACTGTAGTGGTCGAAAGACATGACTACGGCATCCGGCGCATCCCTGCGTGAAATTACCGTGACATCCGCATCCTCTACAACCTGATCGATCACAGTCCTCAGGCTGTTGCGTGCATCGGAAAAATTAATGATTCTCATCTTTTGTACTCCTCGTCCCGTTTGCGATGATGTGTCCTTTGGATTGATCTGATGGTGATTCTTTGTATGACTTGGACGATATTTCCAGTGGATTACATGTACAATAAGTCGTACATGTCGTATTGTAGCCCAATCAGCGATAAACGCAAGCAGTTCACGATGTGAGGCATGTCAAACTTTCCTCAGCGCCTAAATGCTGGCAAAAACAGGCGTAACATCGATTGCTCCAGTTCATGGTTTCGAAAAGCACGCTTGTGAATTCGGTTTATAGAAACACTTTTTGCCTGAACCACGCATGTCAACTGCCGGCATCGGCATAGGGGGCAGCTAAATATAGCTGCTCCCCTGCCACACCACCCGGCATGCGGGTCCGCACCGGGCGGTTCGAGTAGTTGAGGTTATGTGAGGCGAGGCATGCCGAGGCGATCAAAGTAGGCGATTGTCAACACGCTATTCAACGCCAAGGCGCTGTTATGCCACCAACGGTGGCTGTTCGCCGCTACCAATCGCGCCACTTTCGCGGGCGCCCCAAGTTTCAGCAGTTCAC
>NZ_WHJF01000129.1:0-16683 GCF_011682185.1 Massilia genomosp. 1 | reverse complement strand
TGTTCACCCGCTTGACTGCCCGCTTACCTGCGTCCATTGCCATCTCCCTGGGATTCGTTTGTCACCAGGGATGCATTCTCCAGATCGCCATCGGGTCGCGCAATAACGCCGCTGAGCGACCGCTTACCAGCAACATGCCTTCTTGCTGACAAACGTCATCGATACGATTGATGTCCCGGAACCTGCCTCGCTCACCCTGCTCGGCATGGGACTGCTGGGCCTGGTCGCTGCACGGCGCAAACGCCGCCAGTAATACGAAAGGCAAGGCCGCTGAAAGATTGCGAGCGACATCTACGAGCGACCGCCGTTGATTGCAAGCTCATTCCCCGGCGGCGCGAAGGACATTCATCTTCCGCAACATTTGTGCTGCGGAAGAAGTGCTTTGTGGCGGTTCACGTCCGAAAACGATCGGTTTCGGACATATCGATTTTTGATGTACGAAAAATAGCGTGTGCGAATATCGGATATCCATTGCAATTAGCACTCCCATTTCGTACTATTCTGGCCGCCAAATGTCCCGGACTTTCATTTATGCAAGAGTGAGTACCGTTGATCAGAACACAGACGACCAGATCCACGAAATCGAGTCCGCTGGCTTCGCCGTAGACAAGCGTCGGATCGTTCGCGAAAGCATTGGCTCGTGCGCGTGCTGAAGGAAAGACGTTGGGACGTCGACCAGCACTGACGACAGCGCAGCAAGCCGAGGCGATCGTACGCCTCGTGGCTGGCGAGTCAGTGGCCAGGGTAGCTCGTGACTATGGCACGACTCGCCAGTCCATCATGCGAGTACGGGCAAGACACACGTCAGTCGATGCAGCCGGCTCCTGACATACGGGCAGTCGCCTTCTGAAAACGACATGCGGCCGGCGCGCCGAATACGCGCTACGCCGACGTCACCGTCGGCCAGTTGCAGTGCGGCCATGGCAGCGATGGGTCTAGATACAACAAACCCGCCAGAAGGCGGGCTTTGTCTTGGAGGCCCCCCAGCTCGCGATCGAGCTACGCCCGATCCGACAATAACTGCAACTGACCGTCAATTCAATGGCTCTGTGAGCCAAAGCGGGACGGTGGCCACTGGCGGGCGGCGTGCAGTAGACGCAGCACGCGCACCAAGTCGCCGGCAGTGTCATAGACGAGGATGTAATTCTGGTGCGCTACCAGCTCACGAGTGCCGGCAGCGCGGCCAGGCTTGCCCAGGCCGGGATGATCGACCAAGCGGCCTGCCTTTTCTGCAAACAGCTCATCGAGGGCGAGCGCGGCGGCCGGGTTGTCGGCTTCAATGTATTCGTAGATGTCGTCGCGGTCTTGAATCGCCTCTGGCGTCCAACACAACTCCATCATTCGGCGGCTTCCAGCCGGCGACGTGTGGCGGCGCGCTTGGCGGCGAACTTGGCTTCCACCTCAGCGGCCGGGATCAGGTTGCCGGCATTGGCTGAGTCTAGGCCGATCTGCACTTGGCGCTGGAACCAAGCGTCATGTTGTGCCGCTTCCTGCTGCTGCCGAACGAAGTCACGCATGAAGTCGCGCAGCAGCTGGGCGCCGGTACGGTCGCGGCCCTTGGCGGCTGTCGTGAATTGGTCTTTCAGGATTTCATCGACCCGGAAGGTAAAGGTTGCTTCGCTCATGGCCTTGCTCCTATGTGTTACAACGTAATCACATAGTAGCACAAGCAAGGGTCAACCGTCGTTTGGTGACGCCTGCCCGCGCCAGTTTCATTTGCAGCTATTGCAGGTCGGCCTCGATCAAATGCAGTCGGCGCGGCTGAATGCAGGTGCATTTGCAGTTATCTCCGGTTCTGGCCACCTGTCAGTTGCAGTTATTCCTGGCCGAGAATCGGCTCGAATGCAGGTCGGGCCAGTTTGAAACGCAGGCTGCTACAGCTAGCCATGCAGCCTCCTCGCGCTTTGCCCGCGCCTGCCATGCATCGCCCCCTGCTTGCCCCGGTCTACCGACACAGGTTCGTGCTTATACCTTCTTGACGAACTCCGACTTCAGGCTCATGGCGCCGAAACCGTCGATCTTGCAATCGATGTCGTGGTCGCTGTCGACCAGGCGGATGTTCTTGACCTTGGTGCCCATCTTGACCGTGCCGCCCGATCCCTTGAGCTTCAAATCCTTGATGACGCTGACAGTGTCGCCATCCTGCAACACATTCCCCGCAGCATCGCGATAAACCTTTGGCCCCTCATCGGCCGCCGCCGCACCTTCCTGCGCGCTCCATTCGTGGGCGCACTCCGGGCAGACAAGATTGCTGCCGTCTTCATAAGTAAATTCTGAATTGCATTTAGGGCAGGGGGGAAGTGCGCTCATAGGAATCGTCCTGAAGTTGCTTGAAAGACGATGAGTATACAGGGTGGCGCATCTGCGCGAACAGTTGCATGTTGAGTAGAAACAATGCTTCTCGTAAACAGTGATGCAAACATGGCTCTTCTTGAAGCTTCAATTCGAATGAATACTCTGATAATTGCCTCAGAGCATTAAAACATTCCAAATAGAACGAGGAGAATCACCATGACACCGAACATCGCACTGAACAGCATCCGCCGTCCCGCACATGCGCTTGTCGACCGGGCCGGCGTCGGCGCGCCGGTGACGATCGAATTGCTGCCTTTTACCGTGCGCCCGGTGCGCACCGAAGCCGACCTGCGCAAGGCCGTGGCCGTGCGCCAGGCCGCTTACGCGCGCCACCTGCCGGAGTTCGCCCGCTCGCTGGAGCAGCCCGAGGCGGCCGACGACGACGGCGACACGGTGCTCCTGCTGGCCGAATCGAAGCAAGACGGCAGCGCGCTCGGCAGCGTGCGCATCCAGACCAATTTCCGCCAGGCGCTGCACGTGGAAGAATCGGTCGACCTGCCGCTGTGGCTGGCGTCGCAACGGCTGGCCGAAGTGACCCGGCTCGGCATCGTCGAAGGGCGCATCGGTCGCCAGGTGAAACTGGCGCTGATCAAGGCCTGTTTCGAACATTGCGAGCACCACGGCGTGGACACGGCCGTGGTCAGCGGGCGCGCCCCGATCGACCGCCAGTACGAGCAACTGCTGTTCACCGATGTGTTCGCCAGCCGCGACCCGGTGATCCTGCGCCATGTCGGCAACCTGCCGCACCGGATCATGTACTTCGACATCGCCAGCGGCCAGGAACGCTGGGAAGCGGCGCGCCATCCCTTGCTCGATTTCTTTTGCCATACACGCCACCCGGACATCGATCTTGCTCGCCATGTTCCTGCTGCTTGGAAACATGGCTTGCCGCGCAGTCAGCAAGCCGCAGGCGCTGTTGTTGTTGGGCTCGCCGCGTAGCGAATCAAACTGTGACGGCGCGGGAGTAACGATGTATGCTTTGACATGATTGCCGCCTAAGTGCAACGAATGGCGGTGCCAGTTGTGCAGCCGGATGCCGCCCATGTCAATGCCGACTTCCTCGTCCCACGCGCCACCTGAACCCGAACGCGGTCGCTTGCAACACGCGCTCGAAGCGTTGTTGCGCCTGCTGTCTTTCTATCTGGTTCCGCTCGCCATCGCGCTGCTGTCGCTGCTGGCGCTGGCGTTCTGGAACAACCAGTACCGCAGCGTCGAGGGTGGGCCGCTGGCGCTGCGCGTCATGGCACACGCCGACGCCACCCTCGCGCCAGGACAGGCGCTGGCGCAAGTGACCGGCTTGCCTGAAGTAATGGCCCGCGAAACGCGCATGTCGCCCGATCCGCTCTGGTTCAGCATGCTTGCCGACCCGCGGGCGGGAACGGTGATCGAATTTCCTTCACGTCACATGACCGAGCTCGCTTGCTGGGACGGCGCGACCCTGCGTTCGCTGGGAAGTTCCACCCGTTCCGCGTCGAGCGGGGCGGTGGCGCCGCTGCGGGCGGGGTTTGCGCTAAGCTTGACGCCCGCGCCCGGGGCGCCGGCGCAGGCGCAGGGACCGGAGCACTTGCTGTGCCGCGCCGTGCTGGTCGGTCCGGCGCGGCTGTCCGCGACCCAATGGCAGGCGCACGAACTGGCGCTGGCGGTGCAGCAATTTCACCGCAAGTCGGGCCTGCTCGACGGCGGCATGATCGTGCTGACCTTGTTCGTACTGACGACCGCGCTGATCAACCGCCAGGCCCTGTACGTGCTGCTGGCCGGCTGGCTGATCCTGAACCTGCGGATGGGTGCGCTTTCGGCCGGCTGGGATATCCAGTGGCTGGGCCAGGTCGTGCCGGACCGCTGGCTGTTGCCGAGCCGCGCCCTGACCATCGCCCTGTACGCGATCTCCACCCTGACCCTGTACCAGACCCTGTTCCGCGAGCGGCTGGCCAACACGCGCTACCGCACGCCGCTACGCTTTGCCGAATGGTGCTGCGTGCCGCTGCTGGCGCTGTCGGTCATCTTGCCGTACCATATTTTCCTGCCCATCATGTGGGGCTTCGTGGCGTATGGATTGCTGCTGATGACGCTCGGGCTGGTCAATGTGATGTCGCAGTCGCACATGCGGGTGGCGTTCTGGTTCGCCGCCTCGTTCGCAGTGACCATGCTGTCGGGCCTGGCCGAAGTCATCGCCGCCGCGCTCGGCGTGCGCGACTTGACCGGCCTGGTCAACAGCGTCACGGCCGCGCTCGCGTCCAGCCTGCTGGCCGCGCTGGCGGTGGCTGAACAGATGCGCCAGGAAACCGAACAGCGCATCGCCGCCCAAGCCGAATTGCAACATACCTACGAAGCCATGCCGATCGGCCTGTTCACGCTCGATCTGGAAGGGCAATTTCTCAGCGCTAACCCAACCATGCACCGGATGCTCGGCGCCGATGCGGCCGTGCTCACTGGCAAGAACTTCCAGCAATTCTTCGCCGATGGCGTCTGGGGCACCTTGTTCACCCTGGTGCAGGAGCATCCCGACGCCGAGCTGCGCATCGAAGACCGCAGCGGCGCGCATTGCTTCGTGGTGCGTGCGACCTTGGCGCGCGGCAAGATCGAAGGCGTGCTGCAAGATACGACCGAGCAGCACAAGGCCACCGAGCAATTGCGCTTCATGGCCAATAACGATGCGCTGACCAAGGTCTACAACCGGCGCGGCATCGAGCGCGTGTTCGAGCAAGCCTGTTTCAAGCCGATGACCCTGGCTTATCTCGACCTCGACCGCTTCAAGCTGATCAACGACCTGTTCGGCCACCTGGCCGGCGATGAAGTACTCAAGCAAGTGTGCGAGCGCATCGGCGCCGTGCTCAGCGGCGACCAGCGGATCGGCCGGGTGGGCGGCGACGAATTCGTGATCATCATGCCGGAAACCTCGATTCGCGTGGCCGCGCTGATCTGCCGCTGCCTGGTCGGGCGCATCGGCAACACGCCCTACCGCGTCGGCGACAAGGCCTTTCACGTGCGCGGCTCGATCGGCCTGATCGACGTGCAGCCCGGCATGCAGATGAAAGACGCGGTCTCGACCGCCGACCGCGCCTGCCGCGAAGCCAAGAGCGGTCACCGTGACGGCCTGGTCGTGTACGAGCGCGATTCCTCGGCCTTCCACGAACGCGAGGCCGAGCTGAACCTGGTCGAGCGCCTGTCGGCCAACGACGCCACCGCGTGCATGGTGCTCGAAATGCAGCCGATCATGTCGCTCAAGATGCCCTACGACTCGATGAACTTCGAAGTCTTGCTGCGCATGCGCGAAGCGGACGGCACCTTGCTGGCGGCCGGGCCGATCATCGCCGCCGCCGAGAAAAGCGGGCGTATGGGCGTGATCGACCGCTGGGTGCTGTCGACGACCTTGAGCTGGATCGAGCGCAATGCCGACATGCTGGTCAATACCCAGTTCGTGTGCATGAACCTGTCGGGCGCCTCGCTCAACGACGAACGTTTCATCCAGGACACCATCGACATCCTGCGCCGCCACCGCGACGCCGCCAGCCGCTTGTGCATGGAAATCACCGAAAGCGTCGCCTTGCACGACCTGAACAACACGCGGCGCTTCATCGACCAGGTGCGCAACTTCGGGGTCAAGGTGGCGCTCGACGATTTTGGCGCGGGCTATACATCCTTCTCTTACCTCAAGGAATTGCCAGCGGACATACTCAAGATCGATGGCAACTTTATCGTCAATATGAATGCGCATCCGGCCGACGTGGCCATTGTCGAGGCGATCGTCAAGCTGGCGGTCAACCTGGGCATGAAGACGATTGCCGAATGGGCCGAGGATCGCGCCACGGTGCAGACTTTGGCCGATATTGGGGTGGACTATGTGCAAGGTTTTGTGATCGCATCGTCGATGGCGCCGGATATCTTGCTGACCGTCAGCTCGGCCGCCGGCTTTATCGTCGATGAAGAATTGAACCTGCTCGTCGGCACGCTGGGCACGCCCGGCAAGGCACCTGTGCCGGCGGCAGCGGTCAATGAAGCGCCGGTGACGGGCTTGCACTGAACTGCCTGGCCGTGCGCGGGTCGAAACCTGATCAACAACATCCTTCAGAAGGGGAGCGCGCGATGATCGAGCATGCGGTATGGGGAGTGTTTGACGGCTTCGACAAGGCCGGGCAGGCGCGCGCAATGCATGCTGGTGGTCGATGCCGACGACGCAGGCACGGCGGCGCGGGCGGGCGCCATCATGGCCGGTTTCGGCGCGCGCGATCCGAATCGATTGTCCGCCACGGCAGGCGGCGGGGCGCCTTTGCCGGCCCGTCCTTCCTGATGATGGCAGGCGCCGGGCGCGGCCCTTACTGGCGGGGCGCCACCGTCTTGTCGCTCGACTGATCGCCCGCGCGCGCCATTGGCGTGCCTTCCAGCAGGCTTTTCAGGCGCCCGAGGTCTTCTTCCAGCGCGTGCTCCGGGTCGCCGCCGAACAGCGTGGCCACCGCCTGGCCCACGGCCCCCGCCGGCGGCCGGTACGACAAGCGGACCGTGGCCAGCGTACCCCCGCGCGACGGTTCAAGCCGCACCGATCCCGCTTGCTCCACTTGCGCGCCGGGCGCGCTGCGCCAGGCCAGGCGGCGCGGTCGCACCTGCTCGGCCAGCACCGCATCAAAGCTGAACTCGCTACCGGCCGGGCCTTTGACCACCCAATGCGAGCGCCGGTTGCCGAGGTCGCGCACCTCGACCACATTCGCCATGAAGCGCGGAAAGTTGTCGTAGCTCGACCACAGCGCGTACACCTGCTCGGGCGCGGCGTCGATGCGGATGGTTTTTTCCAGCGCCACCATGCCGCTGCGCCCCTGCTGGCGCGACAGCCCGGGCAGGGCGCCCCGCGTCATGGAGCGCGTCAGCAGCGCCGCGCCGGCCAGGCCCGCGGCCACAGCAAGCGGCATGCGCCGGGTCAGCATGCTGGCCAGGCCGAGCGTGCCGCCGCCCAGCATGCCGGCATTGCGCGGCGACGGCGGCCACAGCGCCTGTGCGGAAAAGGAACGGCGGCTGGTATCGGCGCTCGACAGCGCCGTTGAGGCATCGCCCTGGCGGCGGCCGGTATCGGCGCCTCCCGCGCCATCGGCGTCGTCCGCCCCGGCATTGCCGGCCCCAGTGATGCGGCCGCTGCGGCCGGTTGCATTGGCGCCGATCCGCTCGCTGACGCCACGCACCACCTTGTCGAGCATATCGCCGCCTTGCCGGCCCAGGTCGCGCAGTTTCGCGCCGGACAGCGCGCGTCGCGGCGCGCCCCGGTCCGGGTCCAGCAGGTACATGGCGAGCGCGCCGAGCGCCGCGCCGCCCAGCCATTTACCGAGGTGAAGTTCGTGTTCGGACGTCTGTTTCATGGTTCTCTCCGTTCGCTGGTGTTGGTGGATGAGCGCTGCCCGCGCGCGCCTGGTCGCGCCAGGCGAGGGCCAGCAGGTCTTGTACTTCCGCGTCGCCGGTCTGGTCGAATTGACGGTACCACTGGCCGACCGCGCGGAAGTCGGGCGGCTGGCTCAGGCAAACCAGTTCATCGACTTGCGCGGCGAGCGCGGCGCAACTGTCCGGAGCGCCCACCGGCACGGCGACCACGATGCGCCGCGCCCCGCGCAAACGCGCCGCCCTGATCGCCACGCGCATGGTGGCGCCGGTGGCCAGGCCGTCGTCGACCAGGATGACGGCGCGGCCCGTCAGATCGGGTTCGGCGCGCGCGCCACGGTACTGGCGCGCGCGCCGCGCGATCTCGCGCAGCGCGCGTTCGCAGGCGGCGTCAAGTTGCGCCGCGCCAACGTGGTGTGCATGGATGGCGGCGCTGTTGAGCACGCGGATACCGCCGCTGGCGACCGCGCCCATGGCGTATTCCTCATGGCCGGGCAAGCCGAGCTTGCGCACGAGCAGTATGTCGAGCGCAAGGCCGAGCGCCCTGGCGATGGCGAAGCCGACCGGAACGCCGCCGCGCGGCAAGGCCAGCACCAGCGCGTCGGCGCCAGCGCCGTGGTGCGCCAGCGCCAACGCCAGGAGCTTGCCGGCCTGCGTGCGGTTTTTGAAGTGTGCGAAGGTCGCCATCCTTCTTCGACAGAGGAACGGCATTTCGGTTGCACGAATGTCGAGAAATGATGGTGTTCGTTTCGCGTCCGGCGCGATCGGGCCCGGCGGCGGCCACCATCCGCATTTCATGGTTTTTTATGACGCACGATTGATCTGGCGCAGGGCTTGCGTCTGCGCGCCATGCCTCGCTGGTGGCGTTGGCCTCAGCCCAACTGCGCCCGATGGAAGCGCAGGTGGTCTTCCACAAAGGTGGAAACGAAGTAGTAGCCATGATCGTAGCCGGCGTGCCGGCGCAGTTCGAGCGGCTGGCGTGCTTTGGCGCAGGCCGCTTCAAAGGCTTGCGGATACAGCTGCTGTTCCAGGAATTTGTCGGCCAGGCCCTGGTCGATCAGAATGCCGCCGGGGAAGGGCGCTTCCATCGTCAGCATCAGTTCGCTGGCGTCATAGTCTTTCCAGCTGTCCCGGTCGGCGCCGAGATAGCCGCTGAAGGCCTTTTCACCCCACGGGCAGCGGGTGGGGGCGGCAATCGGTGCAAATGCCGAGACCGAGCGAAACAGGTCCGGGCGTTTCAGCGCCGTCACCAGCGCGCCGTGGCCGCCCATCGAGTGCCCGAAAATGCCGACCTTGGCCGGGTTGACCGGCAGTTCGGCCACTACCAGCGCGTGCAGTTCGAGCAGGTAGCTGAACATGCGGTAATGCTTGCTCCACGGCGCTTCGGTGGCGTCCAGGTAAAACCCCGCGCTGGCCCCGAAGTCCCAGCCATCGGTTTCGCCGGGAATGTTGGCGCCACGGGGACTGGTGTCCGGGCCGATCAGGATCAGGCCTTCGCGCGCGGCCACGCGCTGGGCGCCAGCCTTGGTCGCAAAAGTATCTTCGTTGCAGGTCAGGCCGGCCAGGTAAAACAGTGCTGGCAGCTTCTGGTCGCTTGGTGCCGCCGGGATGAAGGCGGAAAAGCGCATCGGCAGGCCAATCGCCGTCGATGCGTGGCGGTAAAAGCGCTGTACGCCGCCAAAACAGGCGTGTTCTGATAAGAGTTCGAGCATCGGTCCGTCCAAGTGGTGAATGATGGCGCCAGTATGCCTTGTCGCGGGCGAGTTTGTCGCCCCGGCTTGTCGCCCCGGCATGGTGCTCAGACCAGTTGCAGCCACCCGAGCAGGGCGCCGCCGGCCAGTAGCGACAGCAAATGGAGTTTGGTGCGCCAGATCAGCAGTGCGCTCGTCACTGACAGCAGCCACAGCGGCCAGTCGGTGGCGAAGCGCTGGCTGGCGCTGCCGAGGATCCAGCTGGTCGAAAGCAACAGTGCGATGACGACCGGCGCCATGCCTTGCTTGAACGCGCGCACGGCCCGCAAGTCGCGGTTGCGATGGCCCCATTGCGCCGCCAACCAGGTCAGCACGGTCGAGGGCAGCAAGATGCCGAGCATGGTCACCGCCACGCCCAGGAAGGCGGCCCCGGTGCTGCCGGCGTTCATGCCGACTTGCCAGCCCATCAGCGCAACGAACAGCACGTTCGGCCCCGGCGCGGCCTGGGCCAGGGCGATGGCATTGTTGAATTGCGCCTGGCTCAGCCAGTGATGCTGCTCGACCAGGTAGCGATGCATCTCGGACGTGGTCGAGATGGCGCCGCCGACCGACATCAGCGAGAGCATCAGGTAGTGTCCGAACAGGCTCAGCCAGTCGCTCCAGCTGAGCACGATCTGCGGCACGATCTCGGGCGCGCTCATGGCCGCAGCCGGCGACAGGTGAGCAAGCAGGCCAGCCCGCCCACGCCGAACAGGACGACCATCAGCGGCAAGCGCAGCAGCGCCACCAGCACGAAGCCGATCACGCACAGGGTCCAGCACCACAGTTGCGGCATCGGGTTGTTGGAGAGCGCCAGCGACAGCTTCAGGCCGGCGGCGCCGATCATGCCGGCCGACACCGCCGCCATGCCGCGCAAGGCGCCGGCCACGCCGGGATGGTCGATGAAGCGCGCATGGACCAGCGCCAGCAGCAGTACCAGCACCAGCGGCAGGGCCAGCATGCCGGCCAGCGCCGACAGCGCGCCGGCCAGGCCAAAATAGCGGCCGCCGATCATCATCGACAAGTTGACCACGTTCGGTCCCGGCAGGATCTGGGCGACGGCCCAGTCTTCCAGGAACTCCTCATGGGTCAGCCATTGCTTGCGCTCCACAATCTCGCGTTGCACAACTGCCAGCACGCCGCCAAAGCCTTGCAGCGCCAGCAGGGTGAAGGAAACGAACAGGTCGGTCAGCGATTGCGGACGCGGACGCTCGGTCAGGGACGGATCGGTCATGCGCCATTATCGCGCCGGCCCGTCCGCCTGTCCATGCGGGCTCAGCAGCCGCCGATGCCGCGCACCACCCGGCCCGTGCCGCTGCAGGCGTCGCCAATGTCCTCGGCAATGATGGATGGCATGCGCACGGGTGCGATCCGCCATTTTAGGAGCGCCCGATCGCGTCCGGCGCTGCGTAGCCGAAGACAACTATGGCGCGTATAACTATGCCCGAAGCATATTTTTTGCCGTTTCGATGGAACCTTGACATTGACTTTGCTCTCTATTGATGGATACTCGTTAAGCAACTCGGGTTCCCTTCGACGTACTCGCCATGCCCCTGTAAGGACCACACCATGAATCGACAGCAACGCCACAACAGCGGCGGCTTCGCCCTGGCCGAACCGAATAATCAACGCCTGGACCTGCGCCAGCGCGACATCGTCAACCATGCCATCTCGGTCCAGGCAAGCAGAAATACCATGTCCGCCATCGAGTACCTGAAAGCGCAGGATATCCATCCCGACGTGATCGAACGGGTGTTGCTGGAACCTGAGCGCCGGCGCGGGACGCTCCACCATTGAGCGGTGCAGGGTGGGGCGGCGGGGCCGGCGCAAGGCGCGCGCCCGATGCTGTGTGCATATCAGAATGTTATCGAACCACCCATCCCGCGCTGCGTGCAAAACAGGCGCTTATGCACAAAAAAATCTTGTAGGAAATTTCTTATTATTTTTTACCGCCTTCTCCATTGACTTTGTAAGTGCTTGATTTATATAGGAATTATTTCTGCCTCACGAATGAGCATTTTGTTGAAACCCGCATCGTTACACGCTTGCGGACTGTCAAGGGGGGATTATCCACAAAGTTATCCACAGCGATTGTGGATATCCCAAAAAGTACTTTAGAAACGGCTACTTAGCGCGTACATGGGGATCTTTGAGCGTCGCCTGGACCCACGCCGCATGCGCGCCGGGGCGCGCGACGAAAAATATCGTCGGCGTTTTTGCTTGCGTAATAATACTGTATAAATGTACAGTCATGTCAACTCCAGTTCGAATGTCCGATATGACCGCTGCTTTTCACGCCGATGTGCCCGCCGACGCCGTCGACGATCCCTTCGCCAGTCTTAATCCCGCGCAGCGCGCCGCCGTCGAGCATGACATCGGCGTGGCCCCGGCCGATGCGCGGCCCCTGCTGGTGATCGCCGGCGCCGGCTCCGGCAAAACCAATACCCTGGCGCACCGCGTGGCGCGCCTGATCACGGGCGGCGCCGATCCCCAGCGCATCCTGCTGCTCACATTTTCACGCCGCGCCGCCAAGGAAATGACGGAGCGCGCCGGTACGGTGTTGCACCGGATCATGAACGTGCGCGGCGGTCAGGCCGCGGCCACGCTGCCGTGGGCCGCCCTTCCGTGGGCCGGCACGTTTCACAGCATCGGCGCGCGCCTGCTGCGCGACTACGCCGGCCGCATCGGCCTGGACGAATCGTTCACCATCCACGACCGCGGCGATTCGGAAGACCTGATGGGCATGGTGCGCCACGAGATTGGCCTGACCCAGACCCAGAAACGGTTTCCGCTCAAGAGTACCTGCCTGGCCATTTACTCGCGCGTGGTCAACAGCCGCGATACGCTGGCGCTGGTGCTCCAGGGGACTTTTCCTTGGTGCAGCGAGTGGGAAGCCGAGCTCAAGACGCTGTTCGGCGCTTACGTGGACGCCAAGCAAGAGCAGAACGTGCTCGATTACGACGATTTGTTATTGTTTTGGGCGGAGATGGCGGCCGATGCGGAACTGGGCGCCCACATCGGCGGTTTGTTCGATCACGTACTGGTCGATGAGTACCAGGATACCAACCGCTTGCAAGCCGCCATCCTGATGGGCATGAAACCGGGCGGGGAGGGCGTGATGGTGGTCGGCGACGATGCCCAGTCGATCTATTCGTTCCGGGGCGCCACGGTGCGCAATATTCTCGATTTCCCCAAGCAATTCGCGCGGGAAGCGCGCATCGTCACCCTCGAGCGCAACTACCGCTCGACCCAGCCGATCCTGGACGCCTCCAACGCCGTGATCGGCGCCGCGCTCGAACGGCATGCCAAGACCTTGTGGACCGACAAGGTCTCGACCGTCCTGCCGCAACTGGTGCTCATTCCCGACGAAGCCGAACAGGCGCGCTGGGTCTGCAAGCGCATCCTGGAGCACCGCGAAACCGGCATGGCGCTCAAGGCGCAGGCGGTACTGTTTCGCGCCGCCAGCCACAGCGCCGCGCTGGAGCTTGAACTCATGCGCCGCAACATTCCCTTCGTCAAATTCGGTGGCCTCAAGTTCCTGGAAGCATCGCACATCAAGGATGTGCTGGCGGTGCTGCGTTTTGCCCAGAATCCGAGCGGCAGGGTGGCCGGTTTTCGCGTGGTGCAGCTGGTGCCCGGGATCGGCGCCGCCACCGCCACCCGCTTGCTCGATGCGGTTGCCGAATCGGCCGAGCCGCTGCGCGCGGTCGAGCAATTTGCCGCGCCCGCCAAAAGCGGCGGCGACTGGGAGCAGTTCGTGGCCCTGTTCCGCGCACTGCGTGCGCCGGGCTTGCGCTGGCCCGCCGATATCGAGCTGGTCAAGAACTGGTATCTGCCGCACCTCGAACGCATGCATGACGATGCGCAAGTGCGCGTGGCTGACGTCGAGCAACTGGCGCGCTTGGCCTCCGGTCATGGCTCGCGCGAAACCTTTCTGGCTGAAATCACCCTCGACCCGCCCGAAGCGACCAGCGACCGCGCCGGGCCGCCCCATCTGGACGAGGATTACCTGACTCTCTCGACCATCCACTCCTCCAAGGGGCAGGAGTGGAAGTCGGTGCATGTGCTTAACGTGGTGGACGGTTGCATTCCGTCGGATATGAGCACCGGCAATTCGGACGATATCGAGGAGGAACGGCGCCTGCTGTACGTCGCCATGACGCGCGCCAAGGAACATCTGCACCTGGTGGTGCCGAACCGGTTTTTCATCAAGCAGCAGGCGCAGATGGGCGACCGCCACGTGTATGCGGCGCGTTCGCGCTTCATCAGCCCGGCCATGCTCAAGCATTTCGACGAATCGGTGTGGATGACGGCCGACACCGTCCAAAGCAGGAAACCCATGCCCGAGAGCGTACGCATGCTGGTGCGCGATCGCGCCCGCAACGCCTGGAAGTAAGCGGGGCCGCCGTCAGGGGCTGTTACACGAGCACAGTGGCCACCGCCACATATTCGTAGGGCGCACCGCCCGCTTCGCTCAGCGCCTGCACCGAGCAGCGCAGGTGCAGGGCGGCGCCATCGGCCGCTTGCGTGTGGATGTCGCCCGACCAGGCGCCATCGTGCGCCAGGGCCCGCTCGATCTCGCCGGCGAGCGGCTCGGGAAACGGCGCCGCGTGCAAGGCATCGAGCCCGTGTCCGACGAGTTCGTCGCGCCGCTTCCCGCTCAGCGCGCAGACTCTGTCGCTCGCGTCGCGGATACGTCCCTGTGGATCGAGCGTGAGCACCAGGGCCTGTTGCCCGATCAATTCCTGCACCGCGCGCGCCTCGGCCAGCTCGATGTGCAGCGCGGCCCGGTCGGCGGCGGCCGCCTGCAGGCCGGCATAGGCGCGCAGCGACGCGATCACGGTGGTGAACAGTTTGCGTGTGGTCAGGTCGGCCTTGGACCAGAAATCGTTGATATCGTAATCGCAGATGATGCTGTGTTCCAGCGCCTGGCCAGGCTGGCCGGTGCGCAGCACGATACGCACGAGTTCGTTGTGCAGGTCGGAACGCACCTGGCGCGCCACCTGCAAGCCGGCATCTGGCGTTTCCATGATGACATCAAGTAGCACCAGCGCAATGTCAGGCGTGGCGCGCAGGGTAGCCAGCGCTTCCTTGCCGCTGTAGGCGTGCAGGAAGCTCAGGCGGCGTCCCTGGAACTGGGTATTGCTGAGAGCAAACTTGGTGACCACGTGGACGTCGACATCGTCGTCCACGATCAGGATGCGCCAGGGCGGTTTTTCGTGCGCTGGCGACGCAAGCAACGCGGACGGGTCGTCGTCCTCGAGGAACAGGTCGCCGTTGATATCGTCGTCGGAAGCGGAAGCGGGCATGCAGCCACACTATGCCAGGCGGCACGCTTTGTCAAAGACCGCACGAGTTATCCCCTGTTTTGCCCTTTTGCAGGAATTTGCCGAATGGACAGTTTGTGACAATGCCAGCACCAGTTTTAAGTCCCTGATTTCATTCATGATTTTTTTTGCCTTTTGAACGGGCATTTTGTAGAAACCCGTTTAAATCCGGGCCTTAAGCGGCGCTCGGGGTGGCTTATCCACAATGTTATCCACACTTCTTGTGGATATCCTTAAAAAGCCTGAAAAATCCGGGGCTTACGGCTGGGCGGCGGCGCCGCGCCTGGGTTTCTTGTGCGCCGGAAATTGCGCCAGGTGTTTGACTTCCTCGAAGCGGTCGAGAAACAGCCTGTAGGCGCGCTCCGGGCCGACCGGAATAATGCGCTCAGGGTGGGGCGGCGGCAGGTGACTCCAGTCGATCCAGGCGGCTGGCAGCAGGTCGCGCAGTTCGGTGGCCATGCAGACCAGGTCGGCTTCCTTGATCGCCGCCACCTCGTCGTTGAAGCCGAAGTGCCGCCGCAATGCGGTCTTGATGGGATGGACCCGTTCCTTCACATAGTCGCGCCCCAGCATGACCTTGACCGGTGAGGGCCAGTCCCCGAGGAATTCTTCGCAGTCATGCATCAGCGCGGCATACGCCAGCGCCGGCGGCACCAGGTGGGAACTCATCACCGAATGCTCGGCCACCGAATACCAGGGCCGTGCGGCGCCGCCCCAGCGCGGTTGCGACGCCAGGCACAGGGCGATGTCGGCAATCGGCAGCCCGCTCGCGTCGGGGGTGAGCAGGTCCAGCACGAAGCCGGACGGCAGCAGGATCGCGGTGCGTCCGTCCGGCTTGTTGAGTAAGTCAAATTGCATGATGACAGTGATCGCGACGAGAGTTGATGCGCCTGAAGTGTACTATTTTTCCCGGGGAGGTGGTGTTTCGGAGCGCCCGGCGCGGCATAATGGGGCTGGGACTGCGGGCGAACCTGCGCTCTGGATGAAGGAGCAGGATGAACAGGCTGAAAAGACTTACTTTCTGGGGCGTACACGACGATGACGACAGCCTTCCGCGCAGCGTGATGGAAGGGCGCAAGACCGTCACGGCCGAGATCTTGGAGGAGTACGGCAAACCCTATGGCGACTACGGTGACGGCGCTTACGAGCCCGGCGACCTGATCGAGGTCGATGATTTGCGCCAGCGCTTGCGCTGCACGATCAAGGCAACCACGGTGCTGATCATTGAGTTCGGCAACATTCCAGAGGAAGTCTGGCGTGGTGAAAACCTTTTCGAGCGCGGAAGAGTTCAGGGAATGCCACGTGCGCTGCCTGCCGCACCTGGACTTGCATGACGGCTTCGAGTTCGTCACGCTGCATTTCGACCTGGTCGATATCATTTTGCCGTAGCAGGGTCGATGCGCGCCATCGCGGTTCTTGGCCGATAGTCCCTGCGCGCATGATCAAGCCTTTGCCTGCAAGGTGACCGTTGATTTCGTCGAAGATAGCCCTCGTTCGAAAGGCCGAAGCACTGCTGGACGATATATATGCGCAGCATTATCTCCACGTCTGAATAAACCGGCAGAACCGGATGCAAAAGGTTTAACATAGTCAGCATATCGCAAGCGTTGCCACCCTTTATCCGACCTCACCAAGCGGGGAAAAATCATGCCTGAATCTCCTTTAACGCACGGCGACGTTTGTGTGGGTCTTGAAATTGAAGGATTGGCCAGACTTGGGTTCACGTGGAACGCCGCCGGAAAACAGCGGGTTGACACAATTCGGGAAGCGGCGCGCGGGGGAGATACCCCCCTGTGTCAGACTACTTGTCGGGTGTGTTTTTGAACAAAGTATGTCGTGATCTTGAGCGTTGTAGTGGGGTTTTTAGGGTTCGTTCTTGTGCTGTACTTTTGACATCGTTTCCGGGAGCGGGG
>NZ_WHJF01000128.1:0-16779 GCF_011682185.1 Massilia genomosp. 1 | reverse complement strand
GCTGCTCTGGGGTAGAATTCATGTCGGGCAAGGTGTGTTCGTGCTGATAGGGTAGGTTTTTAGATAACTCCCATTCTATCAATCACTTACGGCATTCTTGCCCTTTTTTGTGCAAAATTCAGGCTAGACGCACCAAACCGGACGGCTGCGCCGTCCGCGCTCTTGACCCTGCCCTGAAGGGCGAGGTTTGCCGCGCAACCGATCAACAGGTATCATATATTCCACACAACACGGGAGCAAAAATGAACCCAGAAATGCAATACAGTACAAATGGACTGGCGTTGACGGAACAATTTGAAGCTTGCAAGCTGACCGCCTACCGCGATTCCGGCGGCGTGTGGACCAATGGCTACGGCAATACCCACGGCGTCGTGCCCGCTTCCACCATCACACAGCAACAAGCCGTGGCGGACCTCCAGAAAAACATCCAGACCAGCGTCAACGACGTCAATCTGCTGGTGAGCGTCCAGCTGACGCAGGGCGAATTCGATGCCCTGGTCGATTTCGATTTCAATCTCGGGCGCGGCAATCTGCAGAAATCCACCCTGTTGACCGACTTGAACGCGGGCAATTTTGCCGCGGCTGCCGAACAGTTCGACAAATGGGACCGCTGCAACGGCACGGTCCTGGCTGGCTTGTTGCGGCGCCGTGAGGCCGAGACGAAGGAATTCGACGGCGCCAGCTGAACCCATCCCGGCAACGCCAGGTGCCAGACCGACCCCCTGAAACCCATCATGAACCGGCGGCGCCAACGGCGCCGGCGGGGCACGCGTCAATACGTGCGACCGAATCGTAGCGCCATCCCAACACTTCCTCACAATAAATCCCTCAAGCATCTGGTAACGTTTCCAGATTGTCATATGTGCATGTTATAAAGATGCAAATTGAAGGCGGTGCAATGATGAAACTGCACGGCGCCACTGCGGCCGATCGCGTGGCAAACCCAAGAGAAGCATGCCGGCCGGCTGACGCTGCCGGCATTACTTTTAATGAAGTCCGACACCACGAGGTCCATATGAGGTATTCACCATCGGGCGCGCGCCGCTCCGGCGTGGCGCAGCGACCGTTGCGCAAGCTCTCTCACGCTCTTCCCCTCGCCCTGACGATGTTGCTGGCCGCGTGCGGCGGCAACGGCAACGGCGGCGGCGAGCCTGCTCCTGTCGGCCAGGGCGGCATGAGCGGCACATCGCGCCTGGTCGCGGCGGCGGCCGAAACCGTGCTCACCCCGGTCGGCGCCAGCGCCAGTTCGGCCGAGCGCGCCGACCTGGGCGGCGCGGGGGCCATCGACCACAACGACAAAACGCGCTGGGGGAGCGGATTTAACGACGGCGAATCGCTCACGCTCGACTTCGGCAAGTCCGAACTGATCAGCCGGGTGCGGATCGACTGGGAAAACGCCCACGCCAGCCAATACCTCTTGCAAGTGTCGGACGACAACGCCAACTGGACCACCATCAAGACCGTGGACGACAGCCAGGGCGGCACCGAAGAGATCACCGGCCTGAACGGCAAGGGCCGCTATCTGCGCATGCAGGGCGTCAAGCGCTCGTCGCAGTACGGCTATTCGATCTTCGACATCCAGGCATTTTCGGGCACGCCGGTGCCGACCACGCCGGTGCCTACGCCCGTGCCCGGCCCGGTCGACGCCAGCCAGCCGGGCGTGGCCATCAAGCCGGTCGCAACCAGCTCGTCGGCGGTGGAAAACCAGGCCATGTCGGCCGCCATGACGGTCGATGGCAAACCCGCCACGCGCTGGGCCAGCAAGGCCGAGGATGGCGCCTGGATCGCGTTCGACTTCGGCGTCAAGACGCGAGTCGGCTACATGAAGCTGCTCTGGGAAAACGCCTACGGCAAGCAGTACGAACTGCGCGTGTCGGACGATGGCCAGAACTGGACCCAGGTGCGCAGCGTCAGCAAGGGCCGCGGCGGCACCGAGGAATTCTTCAACCTGGGCGTCAACGCCCGTTTCATCCGCCTGCAGGGCGTGGCGCGCGCCACCCAGTACGGCTACTCGCTGTTCGAAGTCGACTTCAAGAGCCCCGGCAGCGACAACACCGTGCCGCCCGCCGTCACGTCGGCCCATCCCTTCCCCGCCAACGGCAGCGCGATGAGCCCCTTGCCGCCAGCGGCCGAAGCGCTCGAAACGCTGCAGTTCACCCTGCCCGACGGCACCCTGGTCACCCGTTTCGGCGCGCGCGGCCTGGCGCGCCACGGCCGCGAGCGTGGCGAGGAATGGAACGAAATCGGCGAGGGCCCGAACGAAACGATCGACCCGGCCACTGGCCTGGCCGTCAACAAAGGTCCGGGCAACTACCTCACCTTCGTGCCGCAATACTTCAAAAACCGCACCTGGGGCGTCGAAATCATCGACAACAGCCGCGTGGCGGGCGTCACCAAGCCGCAGCTGATCGTCAACCAGTACACGCAGACCGACTTTCTGTCGGGCGGCATCGCCTTCTTCCGCGCCTTCGACCGGCCCGGCGTGACCGGCTACGGCTGGATGAATCCCGGCGAACTGGTCGACCGCAGCGTGGCCCAGTGCGCACCCATCGCTTACCCCGCCAACGGCAAGCTGAGCAATGCCAACGGCATCAACGGCGCCTGCACCTTGCTGGTCAAGGGGTATCCGGGCCACGGCGGCATCGACGCCAACGGCATG
This sequence comes from Massilia genomosp. 1, assembly GCF_011682185.1. NCBI lineage: Bacteria > Pseudomonadati > Pseudomonadota > Betaproteobacteria > Burkholderiales > Oxalobacteraceae > Massilia > Massilia genomosp. 1. The sequence goes on along the minus strand of NZ_WHJF01000128.1, from coordinate 14,120 downwards.
CCGAACGGTAAGAGCGTGCCTGGACGCGCGCTGGTCGCCGGCGACATCATCGAGGTCTCGCCGTCCTTCTTCTCGACCAAGGAGGCGATGGCCGCCAAGGGCGATACCGGCGGCATCCGCTATTACTCGTACGAGTGGGTGTATGTGGTCGGGGCGGGCTTGAAACCGTGGTACGGCGTGCAGCCGCGCCTGAACTCGGTGCCGCTGCCGGAGGACACCCTGTCCGGCGGCCAGGGCTCGATTTCCTACAACTACACCGACAACGGCCTGTTCATGTTCCAGCAGCCGCACAACAACGTCGGCATGCAAAACATGCAGCGATTCGTCGAAGGGCGGCGCCTGGTACACACCAGCTTCCTGACCGGCGAGCATAACGAGGGCGGCAACGACCGCTACGCGGCGGCGGTCGGCCTGCAAGGCCAGCGTTACAACCAGTCCGCCTGTATCGCCTGCCACGTCAACAACGGCCGCAGCCCGGCGCCCGCCGCGCTCGGCCAGCGCCTCGACAGCATGTCGGTCAGGGTCGCCAGCGTCGGCGCCAACGGCCAGCAAGTGCCGCATCCGCTGTACGGCACCGCGGTCCAGATGAACGCCGTCTCGCCAAGCGGCAGCGCGCAGAACTGGGGCATGGGCGCGCGCGTGGCCGGCTTCGAGACGCGCCCGGTCAAGCTGGCCGACGGCAGCACGGTGGAACTGCGCAAACCGGCGCTCGCCTTCGAAGGCCCGGCGCCGGACGCCTTCTCGCTGCGCGCGGCCCAGCCGATGATCGGTACCGGCCTGCTCGAAGCGATTCCCGAAGCCGATATCCTGGCGCGCGCCGCGCAAGCGGTCGATGCCGATGGCGTCAAGGGCACGGCCAATTTCGTGTTCGATCCTGAAAGCGGCGCCGTGCGTCTGGGCCGTTTCGGCTGGAAGGCGTCGAAGGCGACCTTGCGCCACCAGAGCGCCGACGCGCTGCTGCTCGACATGTCGGTCACCTCGCCGGTGTATCCGAACCGCAGCTGTGGCTTTGACCCGGCCGGTTGCGGATCGAAAGGCGCGCAAAAGGGCATTCTCGAGTCCGACCTGAAATCGATCACGCAGTACCTGGCCCTGGTCGGCGTGCCGGCCCAGCGCAGCGTTGCCAGCGGCTTTCCGAAGGGCGTGGCGGCGCTCGACGAGCACCGCGTCGACGCCCAGCAAGTGAGCGCCGGCGGCAAGCTGTTTACCGGCATGCGTTGCGCCGCCTGCCACACGGTGCAGATGAAGACCGGCGCCGGCCACCTGTTCGCCGAGCTGCGCAACCAGACCATCCGTCCGTACACCGACATGCTGTTGCATGACATGGGCGCCGGACTGGCCGACAAGTTTGCCGAAGGCCAGGCCAAGGGCGCCATGTGGCGTACCGCGCCGCTGTGGGGCATCGGCTACACCGACATGGTCATGGGCCAGGACGGCAAGGTCGGTTACCTGCACGACGGCCGCGCGCGCAACCTGACCGAGGCGATCCTGTGGCATGGCGGCGAAGCCGACAAGTCGCGCCAGCGTTTCGAGGCGCTGTCGGCGCAGGACCGCGAGGCGTTGCTGGCGTTCCTCAAGTCGCTGTAATCGCGTAACAGAGGGCAAGGAACAGCGCGCCGGACAGGAAACTGTCCGGCGCTCTTTCTATTTGTGCGAACGTCCCATAGAATGTGTCTCTGCGGCATTTTTATGGGGCTGTCAGCGCGTCCGAACAATTCCCTTGCGAGTATTCATGTATGAAGTCGGTGTATCTTAAATATATCGCGTGTGTGCTTGGGTTCCTGGCGCTCGGGCTGTATGACGTGAAAGATAATTTCAAGGGGCTTTCTGGTGGCATCGCCTTGTTCCTGCTGCTGTTGGCGGCGATTGTCGGACCGGCGTTCAAAGCGCGGGTTTTCGCGGGCTGGAAGCTGTTTTTCGCAGGCCTGTGCGGGTTTATCTTGAGTGTGTTCGTTGGCGCGCTCTTCAATCCCCCCGTCGAACGGGCGGCGTCGGCGCTGGTTGCGTCAGTCTACGAGTATAAACAGCATACCGGGGCCTTTCCGGAGTCCTTGATGCAAGTGGCTACGGCCGACAATATCGCCGCAATTTCCCGGAAAAGAATCAAATACGGCTCCCGCGTTCATTACCTGCGCACGGCGGAAGGCTTCTATTTGAGTTACGACACTTACCCGTTCAACAGCCAGGCGTGGGACCTGGAAAAGAAAGCGTTTGTCGAGATGCTGGACTGAAGCGGCGCGCAAATCGGTTATACTGCTGCCTGGGTGTCCACACGTCCGTGTGGCAGGTTTTTGCGATGGTCGGGCCGCCACGCAGCTTTGTGACGACTTATGACCACACCGACTCTTCCTTTGCGCGCCCTTTCCGACAGTTTCAAGGACTTCTTTGCTTCGAGCAAAGCCGGGGGCATTGTCCTCATCGTGTGTACACTGCTGTCGCTCGTACTGGCCAATTCCGCCGTCGGCGCCGACTACCTGGCCTTCTGGCACCTCAAGCTGGCCGGAATGAGCGTCGAGCACTGGATCAACGATGCCTTGATGGCGATCTTTTTTCTCCTGATCGGCCTGGAACTGGAACGCGAGCTGTATAACGGCGAACTGTCCAACTTCAAGAATGCGCTGCTGCCGATCGTGGCGGCGGTGGGCGGCATTTGCGTGCCGGCGCTGATCCATGTCGGCTTGAATAACGGTTCGCCCACCCAGGCCGGGATCGGCATTCCGATGGCGACCGATATCGCCTTCGCCCTCGGCGTGCTGGCCCTGCTGGGCAGCCGCATACCGGCCTCGCTGAAAATCTTCCTGACCGCGCTGGCCGTCATGGACGACCTGGGCGCGATTATCGTGATCGCCGTGTTCTATACGGCACAGTTGTCGGTGCCGTATCTGCTGGGTGCCATCGCCATGTTCGCCCTGCTGCTGTGCATGAACCGGGTGCTGCGCGTCATGGCGCTGGCGCCCTACCTGCTCGGCGGCGCCATCATGTGGTTCCTGATGCTCAAATCGGGCGTGCATGCGACCATTGCCGGCGTGCTGCTGGCCTTCGCCATTCCCTTCTCCGCCAAACAGGACGACCAGGACTCGCCCTCGCACCGGCTCGAACACGTCCTGCACAAGCCGGTCGCCTTCATCATCCTGCCGATTTTTGCCTTGGCCAACACCGGCATCATCATCGCGTCGGGCTGGACCGGCGATCTTGCCTCGGCCAACAGCCTGGGCATCCTGGCCGGCCTGGTGATCGGCAAGCCGCTCGGGATCACCTTGTTTTGCCTGGCGGCGGTCACCCTGGGCATCTGCCGCCTTCCGGCCGACCTTGCCTGGCGCCATGTGTTTGGTGCGGGATTGCTGGGCGGGATCGGCTTTACGATGTCGATCTTCATCACCAACCTGGCCTTCGTGGGACAGGCCGAGGTGATCAATGCCTCGAAGATGGCGATTTTGCTGGCCTCGCTGGTGGCCGGCGCAATCGGCTTCACGTGGCTGAAACTGTTCGGCCAGTCCGCGCCACCCGCACAGGGGTGACGCGCGCCGGCCTTACGGCTGGTTGCCGTCGGCCGGGAACAGCCGGGCCAGGCGTTTTTCGATCTCCTTGATGTCGGCGCCGGTGTCGCGCACATTGTCCCAGATGCTGTGATCGAGCCGCATCTTGTGGTTCATGGAACTTATCAAGGGCAACAGGGCCTGCTCGTAGCTGTCCGCCAGGCGCAGCACGGCCGCTTGCAAGCTGGCCTGTTCCGGCACGGTCACGTGTACCGCCGGCGCCATGTGCTGGCCCAGGGCGGCGATCTGCTTGCCGATCTCGGACAAGGTATTGGCCACGCGGGTGGCGCCGTCGGCGTCAGCCCCGCCCTGCTTGCGCAGGCGCACGAAATCGGCGACCAGGGCGGCCCAGCGCGCTTGCTCGGCCTCGCTCGGCTGCCCCAGCAGGTGCGCCAGCTTGAGCAGGTTTTCCTCGGCCCCGGTAGTCAAGGTCTGCGCTTCGCCGCGATAATGGTCGCGCAGCAAGGCATCGAGCTCGGCATCATTCATCAGCGCCGATACCTTGGGCGTGAGTTTGCTCATGTTGCGGTAGCTGCCCTGCAACTTGAACGGCGGTTCGGTGCGGTAGGCATCGTCCTGCGCGGCCGAGGCAATGTAGGCCATGTTCACGCCCAGCAGCGCGTCGCGCACCTTGAACAGGCGCTGCAGCACCTTGACGATCTCGGCCACCTCGGCGCTGGTGTACGGGTGCGCCAGTTCGCCTGTTCCCAGCGCTTCGCCCTGCGCCATGCGGATCAGGCGCACCACATCCTGCGGATCGCGCATCGCCAGCGCTTGCAGTTCCGGGTGCGAGACCAGCGCGTTTTCGATGTATGACATGGCAAACACGTCCTCGCGCCCGCTGAGCACGTCGCCGAGATTGTCGATGTCGGCCCGGTTGGCCAGCATGTCGGGAATCTTGAACACGGCGCCCGATTCGGTGTACGGATTGCCGGCCATGACGATGGCAAAGCGCTTGCCGCGCAGGTCGTAGCTGCGGCTGCCGCCTTGCCACACGCCCTCGACGCGGCGGGTGCCGTCGGCCAGGCCGATGAACTTTTGCAAAAATTCCGGGTTGGTGTGCTGGATGTCGTCCAGGTACAGCATCACGTTATTGCCCATCGCCAGACCCAGGTTCAGCTTTTCGAGCTCGGCTTTGGCCGCGCTGTTGGCGGCCTGGGCCGGGTCGAGCGAGGTGATGCCGTGGCCCAGCACCGGGCAATTGATGCGCACGAAAATCATGCCGAGGCGGTCGGCCAGGTATTCCATCAGGGTTGTCTTGCCGTAGCCCGGCGGCGAAATGAGCAGCAGCATGCCCATCGAATCGGTACGGCGGGCCTCGCCGGCCGCGCCGATCTGCTTGGCCAGGTTGTCGCCCACCAGCGGCAGGTAGACCTCGTCGATCAGGCGGTTGCGCACAAAACTCGAGAGCGGCTTGGCCTGGAACTGTTCCAGCCGCAGGCGCCGTTTTTCTTCCTGCACCAGGCTGTGGCGCAATTGCTGCAACTGCTCGCAGGCCGGCACGATCACGTCGGCGTGCCAGGCCAGGCGCCGCAAGAAGTCGTTCAGCTGGAGCGTCATGGCTTGCTCCTTGACCCGCGCATGTTCGCCCAGCAAGCCGTCGACCCGGGCCGCCAGGTCGGCTTGCTGGAGTTGGCGCGGCATGCCGCACAAGAGACCGGCAGCCGCTTCCGGCAATAAGGCCAGGTGGTGTTGCTCCTGCTGCATGAAGGCATGCAGCCATTCGGTCGCCAGTTGCCAGCGGGTATGCCAGCCAAGCGTCGCGTCCAGCCACGGCAGCGCGATGGCGTGCCGCTCCAGGTGTTGCCGCAATCGGTGCGCCAGCTCGGACCCGGCGCGGCTGGCCACCCATTCATGCGGGGCGGCGTGGTGCATATCGGCGGCCTGGGAGCCGAGTTCGGCCAGCAGGTAGGCGGCGCTCTGGTCGAGCAGGCTGTCGACGGTTTCGGTGGCGCTGTCGAGCCAGGGAGCGATGTCGAGCGCGTGCAGCGCCAGGAAATCGCGCAGGTCGTTGCCGAATTGATCCTTCACTTGCTTGCCCATGCGCTCGCTACCGAACTGGCTGCGCATCAGCTCGGCTTGTCCGGCCTGGCGCCGCGCGGCCTGGGCCGTGGCGTGCAGCTCGGGCGTGTCTTCCAGGTGTTGCCAGTAGATCAGGGCGACGGCGCGCGCCAGCGGGCTGTAACGCAGCAGCCTGGCGTCTTCCAGCATCGGCAGCAACTTGCGCAAAATCAGGCCGGCGTCGTGATCGTGGATGCCTTTCTGGTATCCCTCGTGGAAGCGCGGCGCGGCGAAGCGGCGCACGGCGGCGTCCAGCGCCGGGTCGGCCGCATCGCGCGCGGCCTGCACCAGCGCGCTCCATGCCATGCCGGGTGTACCTTGCCGCGCGGCCAGCACGACTTGCCAGGCCAGGTATTCGGCACGGTACACCTGCGTGCTTTCGGAGATGGTCTCGAAACCCCAATAGGCTTGCAGGGCATCGAGCCGGGGGTCGGCCAGCGGCGCGAAGTAATCGGTGCCGGCCAGGTGGTAGGCCGGCCGCCCTTCATGCGTGACCAGGGCCAGGTCGAGTGCTTGCTGGTTGACGGTGAAGGCGTGCTTGCCCAGGCGGATGGTGTTGCCGGTGACCAGTTCGTTGCGGTCGCGCAGGGAGCGCTGGCCCTGCTCGCGCAGCGCCTTCAATTGCCCGGCCAGGTCGTCGGCGCCGACCGCGCCCCCCAGTTTGCGCAGGTCGGCGATGCTGCTGCGCAGCTTGCCCAGCAAGGCGTCGGACGCGAAGTAGGCTTCCAGCTGGGCCGCGTCGTTCAGTTGCGCCAGGCGCTTCGGCACACCGGCCAGGATGCGCCGCGCCGCGTCGACGATGGCTTGCACGCGCCGGCCGCGCTGGTCCAGCAAGGCTTGCTTGCGCCCTTCGAACGCTTCGTACACGGCTTCGCGCTTGTGGCCGATTTCGGCAAGGTAATCTTCTTGCTCGGCGAAGCGGGCTTCCAGGTCTTCCAGCTGGGCCAGCAGGCGGGTCAGCAGTTCGTCGCAGCGCTCGGGCGAGTCGCTTTGTTCGAGCGCGCTGTCGACCGACTGCCCGAACAGCTGGAACTGGGCGGCGAATTCGGCCGCCGATTCGCCCTGCGAGAGTTGCTTGCGGTGCTGGCGCGCCTGGGCGCGCAGCTTGTTGACATCGGCGTAGATGGTCGAGATGGTATTGAGGATGCGCGTGCGCAAGGTGGCGTCGCCCACCGCCAGCGTACCCAGCAGTTCGGTCAAGCCGTCCAGGCGCGCGGCGTTCTGGTCGAGCGTGTCGTTCAGCGGGGCCAGCGCGGCCGTGGTGTGCATGTCCGGCAACTGGGCGCGCTGCTTCGCCAGTTCCCCGGTGAAGCGGGCAAAGGCATCCTCGCGCGCCAGGAAGGTGACGGTGTTGCCCGATACGCGCGCTTCTTCGGTTGCCAGTTCGGCGTCGAGCGCGCCCAGCTGCGCCACATCCATGTAGCGCTGTTCCTTCAGGCTGGCCAGGCGCCCGCGCGCCAGCCGGATCGCGTCGAGCGCGTCGATGAAGTCGGCGGGCGACTGCCACAGGCGGCTGGCGGAATCGGTCAGCAACTGGCGCTGCGCCAGCGCGGCCTGGGCCAGCGTGTCGGCGGCGGCGCGCCGCACGGCGGCGGCCTTGTCGAATTCGTCGAGGGTGGCGCCGGCCACGCTGATTATGGCGTGTACTTCGCTGCCGGCGTCATGCGCCTCCGCCGTGCCCAGCCAGTGGAAGGCGTCGGCGATGCGGCGGCACTGGCGCAGCAGCGCTTCGAACACGAAGCGGCCGGGCAACTGGTCGCGCGGGGCGTCGGCCTGCTGGCGAACGGCGCGCGCCAGCGAGAGCAGCTCCGACAGGCCGCGCACCAGCTCGCGGTTGCCGATCTTGCCGAGGTAGCTCTGGCGCGGCGCCTGCAGCGCGGCATGGTCGTCGCTCACGAAGGCAGTCTGCCACAGCTGCATGGCGTGGTTGCGGGTCGGCTCCTCGCTTTCGGCGGAGAACAGCAGCATGGCGCCGTCGGGATAATGGGCGTAACCGTGCGCAATGAGCGGCTGGGCCAGGGTCTTGCTGATCATATTGTAGGTGAGCAAGACGTAGACGCCCTGCTCCACCCCGTAAAACACGTACAGCACATCCTCGCCATTGGGCGAGATCACGCGCCGCTCGAATTGCAGGTCTTGCGGCATGTCGGCGAAGATCCTGGCTTCGCCGCTTTGCAGGATGTAGCCTTCGGGGAACACGATGCCGTGGTCTTCGGGCAGCTGGACGCAGGAAGCGCCTACCGCGTCGACCCGGGTCACCTGGGCCGTGCGGCGGTTGAAGACCAGGTAGCGGAACACCGATTCGCGGTAGGGCTTGATGCGCAGCAGGATCAGCTCGCCCACGGCGGCGTAGGCGATGTCGCCATCGTTGAGCGACTGGTTGCGGTCCTCGACCGGCTCGGCGTAGATCCCCAGGCCGGTTTCGGTATTGTTTTCGATCTTGACCGTCAGGTCGCCGCCCACCGTCTCGACGAACAGGGTGTCGAGGATGTTGATATGCGGATGCTTGCCCAGCACGTGCTGCTCGCGCGTGGTCTGGGTCCACTCGAAATCGTGGGTCGGCGGCAGCGCAATGTCGCGCTCGCCGCGGTTGTCGATGTAGGTGGCCTGGCCGCCGGCTTCCAGTTGCCAGCGGAATACGCGCACGTCGCTGATGCGCTCGCCGATCTTGAAGGCGGCCAGCACCTTGCCCTGATGCACGCGCAACTGCACCAGCTGGGCGTTCTTGTAATAGCTGTACAGCTCGCGAAATTCGGCCAGGAAGCGCGGCTGGTCCAGGAAGGTGTTTTCCAGCGCGAGCGGTTCGAGCTCGGCGTCGTCGCCGTCGGCACGCAGGCGGTACAGGGCGAACACGTCCGCGACCTGGGTTTCCTGGCGCAAGCCCATGAACACCTTGTAGCCGAACAGCAGCACGTCGCCCACCAACACCAGGTCGCGCGCGACGCAATTGTTGTCGGTACGGGCGCGGGTGCGCGCGCGCAGCAACATTTCCTGGCGGCCAAATTCGGCCAGGCGCGATTCGTTGAGTTGGGCCGCCTTCGCTTGCAGGGCCTTGCCATGCTCGCCCAGGCGGGCGCGCAGCAGGTCGAAACTGCTGGACTCGAGCGCGCCGTCGGAACGATTGCCGGAATCGGCCGGCGCCGGTGCTGCGTGTGCATCGCTCATGAACTCAATCCGCCTCGGTGTGAAGAAGTGCAATCAGGTGGGCAGGCCCGGCCCGCCCCGCCCCGTCTTTAGTTGGCGCGCGGCGCGTCCAGCGCCGGCTTGAAGGTGGCCAGCAGGCTTTGCAGCGCTTGCTGTTGCTGCGCCGTGCCATCGCTGCTGATCTTGGCCAGCAGGGCCGACACGGTCAGGTTCTGCAATTCGCCCGAGGAGCTGCCCAGCGCGCCGATCAGGCCGCGGATATCGCCTACCATGTCGCGCTCGCCGCTAAGGTGGTCCTTCAGGCCCACCTGCAAGGTGCGGCTCTTCTCGACGGTGGCGTCGATGCCCTTGCCGATCGAGAGCGCCTTGACGAAGCGGTCGAAGTAATCGCCCTCGCCGCCGACGATGTCGATGCGTGCGTTTTGCAGCGCCTTGCCCAGCACTTCGGCCTGGTCCTTGGCGATCAGGGTTTGCGCATCGATGCCCTTGTTGATCTGCTGGTTGGTGATTTCGAGCTGCATGCGGAACTCTTCGTGCGCCCGGGTTTCTTCGCTCATGGCCGACATGGCGTCGAATTTCAGCGCCAGGCCCTTCGATTCGGCTTCGAAACGCGCCTGGATGACGTGCGCCTCGGCGTCGCCGTGGGTGGCGGTGGCGGCGGCGTCGGCGCTCTTGACGGCCGCTTGGGCCAGGCCCATCTGCTCGAGCCCGGCCGCTTCGGCATGCATGCGCAGGCGGGTCGACTCGGCTTCGGCCGCGCCCTGCTTGAGGATCGCTTCGGACGAGGCGATCATGACCCTGGCGCTGGCCAGGCCCGGTGCGGCCAGTTCGGCTTCCTTGCCTTCGGCTTCGCGCTTTTGCGACTCGGCGTGGCGCTCGGCCACTTTGAGGGCGGCGTCGGCGGCGGTCAGGTCTTGCACGGCGCGGTGCTTGGCCGAGCGTTCGGCCGCTTCGGCCGCCTTGACCGTCATGAGCAGTTTTTCCTCGGCGGCGGCTTCGGCCGCAATGACGACCGACTTCTTATGGCGGTCCGCCTCGGCAATGGCGCGCACATCCTTGATCGCTTCCTCCTGCTCGGCCACCGTGCGTTCGACCACGATGCGCTCGCGCACCACGTCGGCGATGGCCTTTTTCTGCACTTCGATGGCTTTTTCCTTTTCGATGGTCTGCAAGGCGACTTCCCGTTCGCGGTCGACCACTTCGAGCTGGCGGGCGCGGGTGACGCGCTCTTCTTCGATCGCCACGGCGCGCTTGCGGTTGTTTTCGGCCACTTCTTTCTCGCGCGTGGTGTTTTCCTGCTGCACCATCACCGTTTGTTCCGACTGCAGGCGCGCCAGTTCGGACTTGGTAAATTCTTCCGACTGGATTTTTTGGGTTTCAGCCTGTTCGCGCGCCCGCACCGAGCTCACTTCGCGGCCCTGGCGCGATTCGGCGTCGGCCTGCTGGCGTTCGAGTTCGAGGATCGCTTCGCGGGTTTCCACGTTTTTCTTCTTGATGCGCATATCTTCGTCGCGCTTGAGTTCGTTCGTGCGGATGTTTTCGATGGCGGTCAGCTCGGTGATCTTCTTGATACCCTGGGCGTCGAGGATGTTATGGCCGTCGAGCTTGTCGAGCGGCGTTTGCTCGATATAATCGATGGCGGCGTCTTCCAGCACATAGCCGGACAAGTCGTCGCCGATCTGGCGGATGATATCGTCGCGAAAACGGTCGCGCGCCTGGTACAGTTCGACGAAGTCCATCGCCTTGCCGACCGTCTTGAGCGCTTCGGCGAACTTGGCGGCGAACAGGTTTTCCAGGGTTTGCTGGTTCGATGCGCGCACGCAGCCGACCGCCTGGGCCACTTTCAGCACATCCTGGGTGGTCTTGTTGACGCGCAGGAAGAAGGTGACCTTGATGTCGGCGCGGATATTATCCTGGCAAATCAGGCCGTCCTTGCCGTGGCGATGGATTTCAATCGTCTTCAGCGAAATTTCCATCATCTCTTTTTTGTGGATGACCGGATAAACCATGCCGCCGGTGAAAGTGACTTCGGGCTCGGCGCGCAGCGTGTTGATGATCATGACGTGGCCCTGCTCGACCTTGTAGTAAAACTTCGAGAACAGCGCGAAACAGCCCAGAACGATGACGGTGATGATACCGATCGAGAGCAACAGAATGTCCATGATTTCTTTCAGGTTCTAATGGTTGGTCGTTAAAAAACGGCGGGTGCTGCTTGTACTTCGTACTGCTGGGTGGCCGGGTCGTAGGCGACGATGATGGCTTTGGCGCCCTTGGCCAGCGCATTCGGCACGGCGGCCCAGACCCGGATATTGATGCTCACGCCGTGGGCGTCGACATCGGCGCGCCCGAAACCGCGGTCCACGCTTTGGGTGGTGATGCGGCAATCCTGGCCCACCAGGCTTTCGTTGCTGCGCGCGGCGTGCTTGACGAACAGCGCGCGCAAGGGTTGCAAGACGCGCGCAGCGACCGGGATCGACAAGCCGCCCGACAACACCAGCACAGCGCAGCCGGCCAGCATGCGCAAGGTCTCGGTCGGCAGCCAGGTCAGCGCGTACTGATGCAGCAAGGCGGTCGAGAGCCAGGTGCAGAACACCAGCACGCTGGCCGCCACCGACAGCGGCACCCCGCCAAGGCCGAGCGCGACCACATAGCCGGCCAGGGTGTGCAGGTCGGGCAAGTCATGCAGCTCGTGCCCGCCGTGGCCGACGTCGGTGTGCAAGTGGAGCGAGTCGCCCACGTCGACCAGGCCGATGATCGACATCACCCAGTACACCAGCAGGACGGCCAGCAGCACCGTGGGGATGGAGGTCGGAAAACTGCTCAAAAGCTGCCAGAGAGTCATGCCAGGCCTTCCTTCTTATCGAGGTTGTTCATGGTGATGAGGGTGGGTCGCCGTCAGGCGCTTTCTGCTGTCTGGCAAAATTGATCAACGCTTCGTGCAGCGATTCCTTGATTTTCCGCTTGTCGTCCACGGCCAGGCCGAAGCGCTCGGCCAGGATGTCGTAATCGGCATCGCTGAGCGAGACGGTCAGGCGCGGTCGCACCGGTTTGCTGGTGCATGGCAAGCCGAGGATGGTGCGGATCTGGTCCGACGGCGACAGCTGGTTCCTGAACGCGGCGTAACGCACCGCGTCGATCACCTGCTTCTCGACGTCAAAAGCGACCTGGAGCGAGCGCAAGGCGGCGTCCGACCCGGTCCAGCGCGGGGAACTGCGTACCATCGCGCCTCCTCAAGCCGGCTTGTCGCCGCCGGCGTCGGCGGCGCGCTGGCGCAGGCGCGCCATTACCTCGGCCGTGCGGTTCGAGGCCGTGCCGATGCCGGCCGCGGCCAGCTTGCGTTCGAGCGCCTTGTCGCCGAATTCGCCGTCGAGCGCATCGGCCGCCTGCATGCGGTCGGCGGTGTCCTGGTGGCGCTGCTTGATGCGTTCGAGCGACTCTTTCGCGCTCATCAGCTTCGAGCCGCCGCTGCCCATGCTGCTCGAAATGGTGGCCGTGGCGCGGTACACGCTCTCGGTGGTCTTGGCCATCGCCAGTTCGCGCTCATGGTCGCGCAGGACCGCTTCGGCGCCGCGGATCAGGTCTTTCAAGCGCGCGATGTGGCCGGCCAGGTCGTCGCGCACGGTCGTTTGCGCGGCCAGGGCGGCTTCGATGTCGGCCACCTTGCCGGCCACTTCCTCGGCCAGCGCGGACTGGCTTTTCTGCAGCGCTTCCACGGCCAGCGCTTCGTAGCGCTGCATCTCGCGTTGCAGGCGCTCGATCTCGCGCGCGGCCTGCATTTCCTTGGCCATGACCGCGGTCAGGTCCTGGCGCGCGGTGGCGACGTGGGCCTTGGCTTCGATGATTTCCTGCTCGTAGATGCGGTTGGCGTTGCTATCGACGATGCTCTGGCCGATCGAATGCATGTCGCCGCGCAGCATGGTGAGGATTTTTGAAAAGACAGCCATGATGGACTCCTATTTTAAGAATTCAGAAAAGACGTCGAGGGCTTCAAACGCGTTGTCGGCGACCATCGCCACATCCGTTGCAATGCTGTCGGCGCTGGCGTCGTGCGCCAGCGAACCGAAAATGACATAGTGTTCGCCGACCCGTCCGAAGTTCGACAGCGGAATGGCCATGTTCAGGTCCATCATCGCTTCGAGCATTTCATAGCGGCGTTCGGGGCGGATTTCGGCTTCGGTCCACAGGTAGCAGATGCACAGCACCTGGCTGGGAGTGGCGGTGATAAATACCGGCAACTCTTCCAGCCCTTCGATCGTCATGCGCATGACGGGCACGCCGTCGGCCTGGTCCGGCGGCAGCAGGTTGCTGCTGACCCCGGCCGAACCGGGTCTGCGCAGCAGGGCCTGCTCAATTTCAAGCATCTGTCTCATTGCCATTTCCATCGTTTTGCTCCTTGCACGGTGCGGTGGTTTCATCATCCCTGATGAGGTGTTGGACATATTATGTCCCAAGTATAAATACATGACATAAAATGTCAAGGAGCGCCGCGGCATGCGGGTAGGTGCGGCCGGCCAGGTGCGGCCGGCCAGGTGCGGCCGGCGAGGTGCGGCATTGGCGGGGGTGCTTACTCCGTCTCGGGAGACAGTGCCGCGACGATTGACGCGAACTGACCGTCGATCAGCTGGGTCAGGGTCATGCCGGGAAACGTATCTTGCGGTTCGCTGTCGCTGGCGATTTCGGCGAGAATCGTCGGGCGGGAGCACATCGCACAGCGATCCGATTTTCAAGCTGTTGTAATGCAGCTCATCCTGGCCGAAACGCAGGTTGCCGAACATGCCGTTGCGGTCGAAATAGCAATAATCGTACACGTTATCGTTGATATGGCGGCAGCCGAAGCCCGTATATGTCGTCGGGAATGCGGACGGTCAGCCGCGCTTCGAGCGCCGCGCTCTCTTGCGCCGTGTCCGGCGCGTCGAAAGCGAGATCGAAACGCTCGGGGTATTCGGTGTCGGCGGCAATTGCACAGGCGTTGAGGGCGATGAGGGCGATGATGTTGTCGCGTAACGTCATGGAAGGCAATATCTGTTTGAAAAGACCGATTGTAGACGATCGTGCTACTCGTATATCGAAGCCGACGATTTTTCAAATGCAGGTTGTTACCCCTGGCAATGCCACGTCGATCACTCCGATCTCCTGCCGATAAGATTGAGGGGGAATTGTGCCGCCAGCGCGGATCGGATTCAGTTGCACATTCGTGGGGAAAGTACGGCTGTTTTCAGTGCGACTACCCAATCGAAAAATTGACATATAAACCTGAATCCGTGTTCCGCCTCCTTCAATAGTTGATCAAGTCATTGATTTCAAAGTAAAATATGGCATCCCATACTTTCACCTGACCTGCCATGCCACACTTTGAAGTCAAGCAATCGCGCAACCTGG
>NZ_WHJF01000127.1:0-17229 GCF_011682185.1 Massilia genomosp. 1 | reverse complement strand
TCGCCTACCTTCGCATGTCCAAGTTTAAAAACCTTCCGGCCAATCCACTACAACCAGCCGCCGCTCCGTTGCGATCTACCATCTACCGTGCCGGCTGTCCAGTTCCACTCAAAACGGCATAGAGCCCGGATCGTCTCGCCGTTGGGCGGGCATGATGCACCAGGCGACCCGCCGGCGTCGTGCCCGCCAAGGGGCAGGGCGGCTAATTCATGTTCGCGCGGCACGCCACCGTCCAGATAGGGCGGGGCCTGCCACAGGGCACCAAGCAGATTAATGCCAGCGCGACGCTCGTCCCGCTGGCTTTTTTGTACCACGACCGCTCGCCGTATCCGCGGTGTGAACGGGCTTTGAAAAGCGCGTAAATTTGGGCTTTGCACGCGGTTTTTGTTAAATTCCCCGCCGTGCCCGGGACGGGGTAGCTTGACTATTTCGCGATGTGTGCATCAAGCCCGCTGGGGAACGCTCTTCCCCCAGTGGGAGCCCGCGGCAGGCGTCTACGGCCGCGCGCATGGCGAAAAGCCACGCGCAATGGCACCCAGATTTGCGCGCTTTTACAAGCCCGCTAACACGCGGCCCTTCGGCGGGCTGGTCGAGCTGCTCGACGCCAGGTGGTGTTGGGCGGATTACCGCGACAGCGACGATTTCCCGCATGCCGGGATGGCCACAATGAATGCGGAGTATGTCAGTTTCGGGCACTGCGAAGTTGACGAAAATTGCGCGTATCATTTCTTCTACGACCGCAACGGCGATTTCTTCGTGCTCCATTTCGACCAGGCGTTTCGTGATGACGAAGCGAACCAGTACATGTTCGAGCTGGCCAGCGGCAAAAACCGGCGTGCGCCCATGACGCGCGAGGAGTTTCTGGCGCCCTATCTGGAGCAGGTGCTGTAGGGGCCGTCGAAAAACCGTCGCGAGCGGCGCGCGCTCAGGCGCCCGGTCCGAGCCGCGCCGTGGCGCCTTCCACCACGGCGGCGGAAAACACGCGCCGCTCCGGGCAGCCGCCGCTTGAACAGATCAGCCCGGTCAGCATGGCGCTGGCCGCCAGCGTCATGCTCTGCACCGGCTGGCGCAGGGTGGTCAGCTTGTAGCTGAGCCAGCCGGCCGGCGCCATGCCGTCGAACCCGGTCACCGACAGCTGGCCCGGCACGTCCAGGCCCAGCTCGTGGCGCGCCGTGTCGAGGCAGCCGATGGCCATGAGGTCGTTGCCGCACATGACCGCGTCCGGCAAGCCGCCCAGGCCGGCGATGATCTCGCGCAGACCGCGCCCGCCGCTGGCGTAGTCGTAGTCGCCGCTGACGATGAGCGGCGCGGCCAGTCCCAGTTCGGCCAGGCGCGCGGCCACGCCGCGCTTGCGCTCTTGCGCGACGGCCGAATCGTGCGGGCCGTCGATCATGGCGAAGCGCTTGTGGCCGGCGGCGGCCAGGCGCGACACCAGCAGGCGCGCCCCTTGCACCTGGTCGCACACGACCGCGTTGACCGCGCCTTCGCGCAGGGTGCGGTTGAACAGCACGAAGGGAATCCGGCGCCGCTCGAACTCGGCCGCCTGGGGCGCGCTCAGGGTGGCGGCCAGCAGCGCGCCGTCGACCTGGTGCTGCCAGATGTCGGCCAGGGTGGCGCCGATATCGCCTTCGCGCGCCAGCGAAAACAGCAGCACGCGCATGCCTTGCTGGCCGAATTGCCGGCTCAGCTCGGACAGGATCTGCGGATAGTGCAGGGTGACGATGTCCGACAGCACCACCGCGATCAGGTTCGATCGGCGCGTGATCAGGCTGCGCGCGGCCGCGTTCGGTGTGTAGTCGAGTTCGGTGGCGGCCTGCATCACGCGCGCATAGGTCGCCTTCGACACGCTGGCGCCCGGCTTGAAGCAGCGCGACACGGCCGACTGCGACACCCCGGCCGCGCTGGCCACATCGTAGGACGTGACGCGGCGCGCTTCGCTGTGGATCAGCTGCTTGACGTCGGCGATGCTGGGATTGGGCGGTGGCGTGTGGGTCATTGTTCTTCTGGATAACAATCCTTACCGGATTGCCCAGTGTAGCCCACTGACTTGCCATGTGGAAATACTTTTACTGTTGAGTAATTGCGCGCGGCGATCCAGGCCGATTTCAGTTGCGCCACGGAGACAAAGCACAGGAATGCCCGTTTCAGGCGCGCTCTGGTATAATACCGCCCCTTAATCTAAAGGGTACCATGGCGAATGCTTGCGGCGTCGATTTCGGAACGTCAAACTCAACAGTAGGCTGGGTCCGCCCCGGTCAGTCGTCCCTGCTCGCCCTCGAGGATGGCAAGGCAACCTTGCCCTCGGTGGTGTTTTTCAACGCCGAGGACGAGGAGGTCAGCTATGGCCGCGCGGCCCTGGCAGGCTATCTTGCGGGCTATGAAGGGCGCCTGATGCGCTCGCTCAAAAGCTTGCTCGGGACCAGCCTGATCGATGGCCAGACCGAGGTCGGCGGACGCGCATTGCCGTTCCGCATGCTGATGTCGCACTTCATCGGCGAGGTCAAGCGGCGCGCCGAGCGCGAAGCGGGGCGCACCTTCACCTCGGCCGTGTTCGGCCGCCCGGTGTTCTTCATCGACGACAGCGCCGCTGCCGACCGCCTGGCCGAGGATACCCTGGCCGAGGTGGCGCGTTCGGTCGGCTTCGAGCACGTGGCGTTCCAGTACGAGCCGATCGCGGCCGCCTTCGACTACGAGTCGCAGATCCGGCGCGAGGAACTGGTCCTGATCGCCGACATCGGCGGCGGCACCTCGGACTTTTCGCTGGTGCGCCTGTCGCCCGAACGGGCCTTGAAGGCCGAGCGGCGCGACGACATCCTGGCCACCGGCGGCGTGCATATCGGCGGCACCGACTTCGATAAATACCTGAGCCTGGCCTCGGTGATGCCGCTGCTCGGTTACCAGACCCTGTTGAACAACAATAGCGCGATTCCATCGAGCTATTTCTTCAACCTGGCGACCTGGCACACCATCAACCTGGCCTACACCAAAAAGGCGGCGGCGCAACTGGCCGACGTGGCGCGCGACGCCCGCGAGCCGGACAAGCTGGGCCGCCTGCAACGCCTGATCGAAGAGCGCTCCGGCCACTGGCTGGCGATGCAGGTCGAAGAAGGCAAGATCGCGCTGTCGGAGGCGGCCAGCTACACGCTCGCGCTCGACCGCCTGTCGCCGCCGCTCGACTTGCTGCTGCAACGCAGCGAGTTCGACGACGCCATCGGCCACCTGGTCGGCAATATCGACCAGACGGTGCTGAAGTTGCTGAGGGATGCCGGCGTGGCGCCGGACGCGGTCGACACCGTGTTCTTCACCGGCGGATCGAGCGGCGTGCGCATGCTGCGCGAACGCATCGGCGCGCTGGTGCCGAAGGCGCGCAAGGTCGAAGGCGACCTGTTCGGCAGCATCGGCGCCGGGCTCGCGCTCGACGCCGTGCGCAAGTTCGGTTAAGGGGAGGCGCCGTGTTCGAAAAACCGATCGTCGTGCTCGATTTCGAGACCACGGGCTTGTCGCCGGCCTGTGGCGACCGGATCACCGAAGTGGCGGCCCTGCGCATCGTCAACGGCCGCGTGAGCGAACGCTTTGTGTCCCTGGTCAATTGCGGTGCGTACATTCCAGCCTTCATTTCGGACCTGACCGGCATTTCCCAGGCGATGGTCGACAGCGCGCCGCCGGTCGAACGGGTGTTGCCGCAATTGTTGGAGTTCATCGGCAGCGATGCCTTGTCGGCCCATAACGCCAGCTTCGACGAAAAATTCCTGCACGCCGAGGCCGGGCGGCTGGGCATGGTTCCCGGTCATCAGGGGCTGGTGTGTTCGCTCAAGCTGTCGCGCCGCGTGTTTCCGGGCTTGTCGAGCTACAAACTCGGCTTGCTCTCGGGCCAGCTCGGGATTCGTTTCCGCAGCGCCGCCCACCGGGCCGAGGCCGACGCCGAAGTGGCGGCCGACCTCTTGATCCACATCGCCCGGCATCTGGGCCAGACCTACGGCTTCGGCGCGGTCGCGCCGCAGTTGCTGGTGTCGATGAACAAGTTGAGCGCGGCCAAGGTGCCGGCCTGGCTGCGCCAGATGGCGGACGCGGCACGCTTGGCAGAAAATCCGCCACAAACCGCCTGATCGCTTTACAATATTGGCACCATGACCCGCCAGTCCTTCATTCGTATTGTGTTGTCGCTTCTGCTGCTGATGTCGCAGCAGATGGCGACCTCGCACGTGATGTCGCACTGGAGCAGCGCGCAACAGTTAACCTCGCACCAGGACGGCAGTGCGCTGTCGCGCGCGGTGGCCCAGGACCAGAGCTGCGACCAGTGCCTGGCCTTCGCCCAGCTGGCCGGCCCGCTGGCCAGCCATGCGCACGGCTTTGCCTTTACCGATCCCGGCGCCACGCTGGCGGCGGCCATCGCGCCCCAGGGCGCCCGCGCGCGCTCCCTGCGCGCGTTCGAACCACGCGCTCCACCCCAAGCCTGACAGCCAGCTCCACCCCCTGTATGTATTGTGCGCTTCGCCTGTCCTTTCGCGGCCGGCGCGCGCCTGTCTGTCACTGTTTGTTTGCTTGAGGTTTTCACATGAATATCCAACGTACGCTGCTTGCCAGCGCGATCCTGTCCGCCCTGTCCACCCTGAACTACGCCAACGCGCAGGTCGTCGCCGTGGCCGCCGCCGCCGATCCCGTCGTGCCCAGGGTGATCGTCACCGCCAATCCGTTCGGCAAGTCCGAAGGCGACCAGATCCTGACGCCCACCAAGATCTTGTCGGGCGATGAATTGCGCGACAAACTCGGCGGCTCGCTGGGCGAAACGCTGTCGCAGGAACTCGGCGTATCGGCCTCCGGTTTCGGCGCCGGCGCCTCGCGCCCGATCATCCGCGGGCTGGAAGGCTCGCGCGTGAAAATGCTGGAAAACGGCATGGCCGTGGCCGACGTGTCCGGCCTGTCGAACGATCACGCGGTCTCGGCCGACGGCGCCGTGGCGCGCCAGATCGAAATCCTGCGCGGCCCGGCCGCCTTGCTGTACGGCTCGGGCGCCATCGGCGGCCTGGTCAACGTGGTCAACGAACGCATCCCGACCGCGCTCGAAGCCAAGCCGGCCGGCCAGCTGGAAACCCGCTACGGCACGGTCGACAAGGGCCGCGGCGCCTCCGGCTCGCTCGATGGCGCGGTCGGCAACATCGGCTTGCACATCGATGGCAATATCCGCCGCTCCGACGACTACAAGATTCCCGGCAACCGCGTCCTGAACGATCCCTCGTCCGCCTCCGGCCGCCTGCCGCAATCGTTCACGCGCCAGGATACGCTGGGCGCCGGCGCCTCGCTGATCGGCGACTGGGGCCACGCCGGCGTGTCGGTCTCGACCTTGAACAACCGCTACGGCATTCCCACCCTGGAAGGCTCGAAGATCGACCAGTCGCAGACCCGCTACGATGCCGATACCTTGTTCAACAAGCCGTTTGGCGGGGTCGAAACCATCAAGCTCAAGTTGGGCTACACCGATTACGAGCATGCCGAGCTCGACGACGAGAACAAGCCGGAAGTGTTGTTTACCAACCGCGCCCTCGAAACCCGCGCCGAGCTGACCCATGCGCCGCTGGCCGGCTGGCACGGCACGTTCGGCGTGCAGACCGAAAACGCCCACTTCAGCGCCCTCAGCGGCGAAGGCGGGCCGGACACGGTGCCGGTCACGCACTCGATGTCGAGCGCGCTGTTCCTGGTCGAGGAACGCGATGTCGGCCCGGTGCGCGTGAATGCCGGCGCGCGCCTGGAATCGGTCAAGCGCACCCCGCTCGGCAACGTCGAGCGCAAGTTCGACCTCGGTTCCTACTCGGTCGGCACCCAGTGGCCGTTCACCCAGGGCTACAGCATGGGCGCGACCGTGTCGGTGGCGCAGCGCGCGCCGGCCACCGAAGAACTGTACTCGGGCGGCCCGCACGACGCCACCCAGACCTTCGATATCGGCAACGCCGACTTCAAGAAGGAAACCTCGCGCAATATCGAGCTGTCGCTGCAAAAAGTCACGGGCCTGGTGCGCTGGAAGGCCAATGTGTTCCAGAACAAGGTCAAGGACTTCATTTACGGCAATATCAGCGGCGCCCTGGTCGACGAAGAAGGCAATCCGGGACAGGAATTGCTGCAACGTGTCTACCAGCAAGCCGACGCCAGCATCCGCGGCGCCGAAGCGGAAGTGAGCTACAACCAGCACGGCGAGGGCCTGTCCCTGCGCGGCTTTGCCGACACCTCGCGCGGCAAGCTCGATCACGGCGGCAGCCTGCCCTTGCAGCCGGCCGCCCGCATTGGCGCCGACGCCGGCTACCGCAGCGGCCCCTTGCGCGCCGGCATGTCGGTGGTGCGCGCCCAAAGCCAGGACCGGCTCGCCAGTTTCGAGCAGCATGCGACCCCGGCTTACACCCAGCTGAGCGCCAACGTGTCGTGGACCCAGCACATGGGTACGCTTGACCTGACCTGGTTCATGATCGCGCGCAATCTTTTGAACGAGGATATCCGGCTCTCGACCTCGGTACTGAAAGAGGTTTCGCCACTGCCCGGCCGAAATTTCCTGTTCGGCGTTCGCACCAAGTTTTAAGCAAGCGCAAGCACAAATTTGTTTCAGGCTGAAACCAAACCCCGCCGAGAGCGATCTCAGCGGGGTTTTTTCATGCCCCCTTAACGTGACAACCTGCTATGACGCTTGTGCCCAGTCAAACTCCGGCACTCTTGTTCTATTAAAATTTTAGCAATACTTCTCAGGTCGCTTGTTGCCTGTTGCAGCCCAATATTTCTGTAGTTTCAACGGCCTTGGCGCCGAAGGATGAAGCATGGACCGCCAGAATACTATTCGCGAGAACTATCAAACCTACATGTGGTTCCGCCAGGCAGCCGAGCGCGGCGATGCATACGCCCAGTTCAACCTGGGGCTGATGTACAAGAAAGATGGCGAATACGGGCGCGCGGTCGGCTGGCTGCGCAAGGCTGCCCAGCAGGGACTGGCGTTCGCCCAGAACCACCTCGGCTCGATGTATTACCACGGGCGCGGGGTTCCAAAAAACGATACCGAGGCCGCCGCCTGGTTCCGCCAGGCCGCCGAGCAGGGCGACGCCTCGGCCCAGCAAAACCTGGGGCTGATGTTCCGCAAGGGGCGCGGGGTGGGGCAATGCCACGAGCAGGCCATGACCTGGTTCTACCGCGCCGCCGAACAGGGCGTGGGCAGCGCCCAGACCCTGCTGGCCGAGTGCTATCTGTCGGGGCAGGGGGCGCCGGTCAATTATCCGCTGGCCATGGCCTGGTTCCGCAAGGCGGCGATGCAGAGCGACGCCTCGGCCCAGCTGAACCTGGGATTGATGTACAAATACGGCCAGGGCGTCGAGAGCGACGATGAACAGGCGCTGTGCTGGTTCCGCCAGGCCGCCGCGCAGGGCAACGCCATGGCCCAGCGCCAGCTGGGCGTGGCCTACGCCGACGGGCTCGGCGTGCGCGCCGATCCCCTGCGCGCCGTCGCCTGGCTGCAGCGCGCCGCCGAGCAGGGCGACAAGGATGCCCAGTTCAGCCTGGGCGTGATGCTGGCCAACGGCCAGGGCGTCGAGCGCGACGAGCCGCGCGCGCTGCAATGGTACGCGCGCGCCGCCGAGCAGCGCCACGTGCTGGCCCAGTACAACCTGGGCAGCATGTACGCGAACGGGCGCGGCACCCCGCGCGACGAGCTGCGCGCGCTCGAATGGTACCGCCGCGCGGCCGAGCAGGGCGCGGCCGTCGCCCAGTTCAACCTGGGGGTGATCTACGCCAGCGGCCAGGGCGTGCCGCGCGACGACGTCCAGGCCGTGCAATGGTACCGCAGCGCCGCCGGGCAGGGCGACGCCAGCGCCCAGAACAACCTCGGCGTCATGTACGCCAACGGCCAGGGCGTGCCGCAGGACGACGCCATGGCCGTGTACTGGTACCGCCAGGCGGCCGAGCAGGGCCATGCGCTGGCCCAGTACAACCTGGGCGGCATGTACAACAGCGGGCGCGGGGTCGAACGCGACGTCGTGCGCTCCTACATGTGGATGCTGCTGGCGGCCGACGCCGGCGACGAGACGGCCAATGCCAACAAGAGCATCGTGGCGCGCCGCCTCACCCCGGCCGAGATCGGCGCGGCGGTTGACCAGTCGCAACAGTGGCGCCTGGCCCGTGCCGGGTCCGCCAAGGCGCCCGGCGCCGGGCACTAGCGCGCCGCAGCGGCGCCGCGTTCGTTCATTGTATTGACGTCGCGCCGCTGCGCCGTATGCATTTGTTCTCATGCGCACTAACTCGGTTGAAAGTTCTGTTCGGAACTTTCTTCAAGACGCTACAATAGGTCAGCCAACAGGCCGTACCTGCCTCGCCCACCTGGCGGGCTTATCGTCCACCCTGGAATCGCGCCCATGAACACCTTTTTCCGTTCGATCACCCTGGCCGCCCTGTCGCTGGCCAGCGCCGCCGCCGGCGCCGCCGCCATTGCGGTGCAGGTCCATGACAGCGGCGGCAAGCCGCTGGCCGATGTGGTCGTCACGGCCGCGCCGGACGGCAACGCCGGCTTGCCGCAACCGCTCAAGCCGGCCGAGATCGAACAGCGCGGCCTCAAGTTCATCCCGCTGGTGACCGTGATCCAGACCGGCAGCCAAGTGTCGTTCCCGAACTTCGACAAGGTCAAGCACCACATCTATTCCTTCTCGCCAGCCAAGAAATTCGACCAGAAACTGTATTCCGGCGTGGCGGCCGCGCCACAGGTGTTCGACAAGGCCGGCACCGTGGTACTGGGCTGCAATATCCACGATGGCATGGTGGCCTACATCAAGGTGGTCGATACCCCGTTCTTCGCCAAGACCGACGCCGCCGGCGTGGCCCGCATCGAGCTGCCGGCGGCCGGTAAATACATGTTGTCGAGCTGGCATTTCAACATGGCCGGCGCTGCCGCCGAGCAGAGCGTGGCGGTCAAGGGCGAGGGTGCCACCGCGGCCAGCGTCAAACTGGTCATGAAAGCGCCGGCCGCCGACGCCGGTGCGCCTTGACCGCATGAAGTTGCGTTTCAACAGTCTTGAAGGGCGCATCGTCGGCCTGTTCCTGGTGCTGATCGTGGCGGTGCAGGCGATCGGCTTGCTGGTAATCGAGCATGGCATCAATGCCAATGCGCGATCGAGCATCGCCACCGAGCTGATCAACGGCGAAAAAATCTTCCGCAAGTTGATGGAGCAGAACGCCCAGAGGCAGCGCTTTTCGGCCCAGGTGCTGGCGCGCGACACCGCCTTTGTGCAAGCCATCGGCAATGGCGACGAGGACGACCGCGCCACCATCGCCTCGGCGCTGGCCAACAGCGGGCGCCGCGCGCGCGCCGACATGACCATGCTGATCGACGGCGAACGCCGGGTCACGGTCGAAACCGGGATCGTCAAGAACGGCGCGCTCGAAAAGCTGGTACTGAGCCTGCTCGACCGCGCCGAGCAGCACGATGGCGCCAGCGCGGTGGCCATCGTCGACCAGCGTCCGGTGCAGGTGGTGGTCATGCCGGTCAAGGCGCCGATCACGATCGCCTGGGTGATGATGGGCTTTGCGCTCGAGCGCCAGCTGGTGCTCGACATGCGCGAACTGTCGCAGCTCGACGTGGCGATCTTCACGCGCCAGCAGGACGGGCCGTTCGCGCCGTTCGAGTCGACCCTGGCGCCGGCGGCCATGGCAGGCGTCACACGCGCGCTGCAGGCGCTGCAGGCGCTGCCCGACAATCAGGCGCGCCCGTTCGACCTCGATGTCGGCGGCATCCGCTACAGCGCGCGCCTGCTGCCGCTCGGCCTCGATGGCGGGCGCCACGCCGACGTGCTGCTGGCGCGTTCGATCGACGACGCCACCGCCGAATATACGCGCCTGCAGCGCACCCTGATGATCCTCACCGTGGTCGCCACCCTGGTCGCATGCGGCGCGGCGGTGTTCACCGCGATGCGCATCGCGCAGCCGCTGCGCCATCTGGCCGGCACCGCGCGCCGCATGGAGCGCGGCGATTACGACGGCCGCATCGATGTCGAGCGCACCGACGAGATCGGGGCGCTGGCCAAGGCCTTTGCCGGCATGCGCGAGTCGATCGCCAAGCGCGAACAGGAAATCGGCCGCCTCGCGTACTGGGATGCGCTCACCGACCTGCCCAACCGCGCCCAGTTCGTGCGCCTGCTGGGCGAGGCCCTGGAGCAGGCGCGCCAGCGCGAGCACGTGGTATTCGTGCTGATGATGGACCTGGACCGCTTCAAGCATGTCAACGACGTCATGGGTCATGCGTTCGGCGACGCCCTGCTGCAAAAAGTGGCCGGGCGCCTGCGCGCGCTGCTCGTCGAATCGCATCCCCAGGCGCAGCTGGCGCGCCTGGGAGGCGACGAATTCGTGGTGCTGCTGCCGGCCTCCTCGATCGACCATGCGCACAAGGTGGCGGCGGGCATCCTGCGCGCGCTCGAAGCGCCGCTCTCGCTCGACGACCAGACCGTCGACATCGGCGCCGGCCTGGGCATGGCGGCCTTTCCGATCAATGGCGCCGATCCCGAGTCGCTGCTGTCGATGGCGGAAGTGGCGATGTACGCAGCCAAGCAGCGCAACGACGGCGCCGTGGCCTACGACGCGGCGATGGACAAGTCGAGCGCCAAGAGCCTGGGCCTGCTCACGGAACTGCGCAACGCCATCGAGCGCAACGAATTCCGTCTGCACGTGCAGCCCAAGATCCGGCTCGACACCGGCGAAGTGGTGGGCGTCGAGTCGCTGGTGCGCTGGGTCCATCCCGAGCGCGGCAACGTGTTCCCGGACGAATTCATCCCCTTCGCCGAGCAGACCGGCTTTATCCGCGTGCTCACGCGCTGGGTGCTGGACCAGTCGGGGGCGCTGTGCAGCGAGCTGCAACGGCAGGGGATTTACCTGAAAATCTCGGTCAACCTGTCCACCCGCGACTTGCTCGACCAGGACCTGCCGGCCAAGTTCAAGGAGATCCTCACGCGCCACCAGCTCTCGGCCGGCTCGTTCTGCCTCGAGATCACCGAAAGCGCGATCATGGACGACCCGGTGCGCGCCCAGCAGACGCTGGAACGCCTGCACACCATGGGCGTGGATTTGTCGATCGACGATTTCGGCACCGGCTACTCGTCGCTGGCCTACCTCAAGCGGCTGCCGGTCGATGAACTCAAGATCGACAAGTCGTTTGTGCTGAACATGGAAAACGATATCGGCGACACCAAGATCGTGCGTTCGACGATCGACCTCGGTCACAACATGGGATTGCGCGTGGTGGCCGAGGGGATCGAGAGCGAAGCGGTGTGGCGCTTGCTGGCCGCGCTGGGGTGCGACCAGGGCCAGGGCTATTTCATGAGCCGGCCGATCGCCGCCGACAAGCTGGTTGGCTGGATCGCCGGCTGGACCCCGCCGGCCAAATCGGCGCTGCCTTACACCGAGTCGGTCGGCTCGACCTGAGCCCGACTGCTGCGCCGCTCCCACAGGTGCAGCGCGCCATGGAAGAAAAAATGAATGACGGCGATGAAAGCCAGCGCCAGGTTCCACAGAAAGATGCCGCTACCCGGATGGGCGTACTTGCCGTCGTCGAGTAGTGCAAGGGCCAGCAGCAGCCAGGCCGCCGCCAGGTAAAACAGGCGCACCACACGGCGCCACCAGAACGCCGCCACCGCAAACACGGGAACGAAGAAAACGGCAATGAAACGGTTCGACAGCTGCCCGTCAAGGCTGCGCAGGGTGAGCCGCCACAAGGCCTCGTGCGGCGCGCCGGCCCAGTGCGAGGCGACCGCGATATAGGTCACCGTCCACCAGGTCAGCAGGCAGCCGGCAAAAGCCAGTACGCAGTGCAGGGCGGTGCCGCCAAGGTGCATGGTTTTCATGGTTCGCGGCGCCGCCACAAGCGCAAGGTGCCAGCAATGACAAAATGAATGGCGGCGATGAAGCCCACCACCATATTGTGACCCAACACGGCGATACTGACGTTGTGGTCGTCGGCGCCGCCAAACACAAGGACGAGGAGCACCAGCATCGTCAATGCCAGATATGCCAGCCTGGAGACGCGGCTCCACCAGAACAACGCGACTGTAAAAACCGGAACGAGAAAGATGTAGTAAAAGGGCTCGGCCAGTTGCTCTTCGACGGCGCGCATCGCGAGCCACCAGATCGGCTCGGACCTCACGTCGGCTGCGTGGTGCGCGGTGTCGAAATACGCCACCGTCCACCAGGTCAGCAGGCAGGCGACGAAGGCGAGCGCGCAGTGCAGGACATAGCTGGCGAGGAAGAAACGCCAGAGCGCGCGCAGGCTTGAGTTGGTCATGGCGGGTTGGGGTGTATGGTTGCGGCACGCGGAGGCTTTATTCTAACCGATGGGCCGGGCCTGTTCAAAAACACGGCCCCCGGTTTTCTGCCCGCCTGCCATCGCCAGCGCCCGCATTTCGCGCTATGATCTTCCCCGGCAAAGTTGCCCATATCACCAAGAGACAGAACCATGCAAATGAGACATGCAGTCCTCGTCGCCAGCCTGCTCGCCGCATTCGGCGGGCCAGCCCTGGCCCAGGTCCAGACCCAGTCCTGTGCGCCCGGCGGCACGCCGACGACCTATCCGGTCACGAAAAAAGTCGAGCAGCAGGATGTGTATCACGGCACCAGTATCGCCGACCCTTACCGCTGGCTCGAAGACGCCAACAGCGCCGAGACCAAGGAATGGGTCGACGCCCAGAACAAGGTCACCCAGTCCTACCTGGGCCAGATCGGCGAGCGCAGCGCCATCAAGGAACGCCTGACCAAGCTCTGGAACTACGAGCGTTACAGCGTGCCGTACAAGGAAAGCGGGCGCTATTTCTACAGCCGCAACGACGGCCTGCAAAACCAGTCGGTGCTCTACACCATGAAGTCGCTGGGCGACGAGCCGCGCCTGCTGCTCGACCCGAACACCCTGGCCGCCGACGGCACCGTGGCGCTGGCCGGCACCGCCGTCAGCCCGGACGGCAAATACCTCGCCTACGGCACCGCCGCATCGGGCTCGGACTGGAACGAGTGGAAAGTGCGCGACATCGACACCGGCAAGGACCTGGACGACCACCTGAAATGGGTCAAGTTCTCGGGCGCCTCCTGGACCCGTGACGGCAAGGGCTTCTTTTACAGCCGCTACGACGCGCCGGAAGAAGCGGCCAAGCTGGCCGGCATCAACTACTTCCAGAAGCTGTACTTCCACAAGGTCGGCACGCCGCAGAGCGACGACACGCTGGTCTACGACCGTCCGGACGAAAAGGAATGGGGCTTCGGCGGCGAAGTGAGCAACGATGGCAAATACCTGATCATCACCGCCACCAAGGGCACCGCGCCGAAGTACCGCATCTTCTACAAGGATCTGAGCAAACAAGGTTCCAAAGTGGTGCCGCTGATCGACCAGTTCGAGGCCTCGTACAACTTCATCGACAACGACGGTCCGGTGTTCTACTTCAGCACCGACAAGAAGGCCACGCGTTCGCGCCTGATCGCCATCGACACCCGCAAGCCCGCCGAGAAGAACTGGAAAGAAATCGTGCCCGAGACGGCGCAAACCCTGGTCGGCGCCTCGATGGTCAACAAGCAGTTCATCGTCCAGTACCTGGCCGATGCGCGCAGCATGGTCAAGATCGTGGACCGCAAGGGCAAGCTGGTGCGCGAGATCGCGTTGCCGGGCATCGGCTCGGCGGCGGGCTTTAACGGCAAGCCGGGCGACAGCGAGACCTTCTACTCGTTCACCGGCTTTACCAACCCGACCACGGTGTATCGACTGGACATGAAAACCGGCGCGAGCACGGTGTTCCGCAAGCCGACCGTGGACTTCGACCCGAACGCGTATGAGACGCGCCAGCAGTTCTACACCAGCCGCGATGGCACCAAGGTGCCGATGTTCATCGTCTCGAAAAAGGGCCTCAAGCTCGACGGCAGCAATCCCACCTACCTGTATGGCTACGGTGGCTTTAACGTGTCGCTGACCCCGGGCTTTTCGCCGGCCAACCTGGCATGGATGGAAATGGGCGGCGTGTACGTGGTGGCCAACCTGCGCGGCGGCGGCGAGTATGGCGAAGCATGGCACGAAGCGGGCACCAAGCTGCACAAGCAGAACGTGTTCGACGACTTTATCGGTGCCGCCGAGTGGCTGGTGGCGAACAAGGTGACCTCGCCGGCCAAGCTGGCCATCGGCGGCGGCAGCAATGGCGGCCTGCTGGTCGGCGCGGCCATGACGCAGCGTCCGGAGCTGTTCGGCGCGGCCATTCCGCAGGTCGGCGTGCTCGACATGCTGCGCTTCCATAAATTTACCATCGGCTGGGCGTGGATCTCGGATTACGGCTCGTCCGAAAACGCCGATGAATTCAAGGCGCTGGTGAAGTACTCGCCGCTGCATAACCTGAAGGCGGGTGCGTGCTATCCGGCGACCATGATCACCACGGCCGACCACGACGACCGCGTGGTGCCGGCGCACAGCTTCAAGTTCGCGGCAGCCGCCCAGGCGGCGCAGGCGGGTGCTGCGCCGATCCTGATCCGCATCGACGTCAAGGCGGGCCATGGCGCCGGTAAGCCGACCACCAAGCAGATCGAGGAAGTGGCCGATCGCTGGGGCTTCCTGAGCCGCGCCCTGCGCATGAACGTGCCGGCCAAGGTGGCGGCGCAGTAGTCGTGCCTTCCCCTTTTCTGTGCCGTATAGGACGAGGGGATGCATCGATCGTCACGCTGTAAACAGCGCGCCTGCCGCCACCGTCGGCAGGCGCGCTTTTTTGCGTTCAGAAGTCGCGCTTGATCGTGTTGCTCCTGAACGAACCGGACAGCCCCTCCACGCTGACCAGGGCATACACCTCATCCTGCCCCCAGTCTTCGTTCAGTTGGCCGGCCGACACGGTGTTCGACAGCGAAAAACTCCCGTCCACGCCCACCCGTTCGATGCCGGTGCCGCCAATGCTGAACAGCGTGTCGTCGAACCACTCGTCGTCGCCGCGAATCCGCGCGCCGACCTTCTTGTTGACCGAGTTATAGAAACCGTCGCCATTGACAACCACCAGATAGTTCCCCGGCTGGTTCTCGGCAGGGGTGATGTAGAGCGTGACGTTCATGATGGTTCTCCTTGCGTTGGCCCCGGGGGGGGGGCAGACCTCCAGTATTCGGGATCGAAAAAGAGCGGCTTGAACAGGACGCAAGCCCGCCGAGCGCTGCCTTTATGCCGGCTCAATGCCTGTCAACGGAAGACCCGGGCAGGGCCGGTCGTCGTGAAGAGTATCGACAGGCGCTACCCGGCATCCCGTCCGGCGGTACTTTTGGCCAACTTTCGCACCATTCGCGCCGCACAGGTCACAGTGAGATCCTTTTCACTGTCAAGGACCGTCATGCAGCTCGCCGCCGCCCGCCCCAACATTGCCCTGTACCTGGCCGCCATCCTGACCGGCGCCATGCTGCTGGCTGGCCCCATCCTGCAACCCGACGGTTACCACGTCTTTGCCGACGGCCGCGCCCTGTCCGGCCTTGTCAACGCGGCCGATGTGCTGTCGAACTTCGGCTTCCTGCTCATCGGGCTTTACGGCTTGCTGCACGTGCGGCCATCGCGCCCGGCCTACCAGATGTTTTTCGTCGCGATCCTGATGACCGCCTTCGGCTCGTCCTGGTACCACCTGGCGCCGGACGACACGCGCCTGATCTGGGACCGGCTGCCGATCGCGCTGGCCTGCGTGTCGCTGCTGGCGGCAAGCCTGCACGATGCCTTCCCCGCGCGTTTCGCGCCGCTGCCGACCCTGGCCGCGCTGTGCGCACTCGGCGTGGCCAGTGTCTTCTGGTGGTCCGCCACCGGCAACCTCGGCCCCTACCTGCTGCTGCAACTGGCGCCGCTGGTGCTGATCCCGGTGTTGCAATGGCAGACCGGCGCGCCGCTGGCGCAGCGGCGCGCCTTCGGCATCGCGATCGGCCTGTATGTGCTGGCCAAGCTGTGCGAACTGGCCGACGGCGCCATTCTCGGCGCCATCCACGCCATCAGCGGACACACGCTCAAGCACGTGTTTGCCACTCTGGCCGCATTGGTGCTGGCGCGGATGATCGCCAGGATGCGCTGAACGCGGTGTCGGCCCATCCCGGCCACGTGCATTTCATGCAAGCGATCCTGCGCTGTGTCGCAAGCCGGTTCCGCCGGCATCGCTTCAGCAATACGCTGCCCGAACCTGACCCGGCCGGGCAGGGCGATCCCATCGCGCTGAGGAAGCTTATGCACCGCTTGCTTGCCATCATCGCTGTTGCCGTTGTCTGCCACGTCCAGGCATCCACCGCCGAAGCGACGCCGCCGTTCGCGCCGTCCGCCCACAAGCTGCAACGCGGCCAGCCCAACGAGCTGATGGTGCTTGGTACGCCGCACCTGCGCCAGTTGCCGGCCTCGTTCGATCCGGCCACGCTCAGTCTGCTGACCGACCGTCTGGCGCAGTGGCAGCCGCAGGCGGTCGCCATTGAGGCGCTGTCCGGAGCGCAGTGCGCGTTCATGCGCAGCTATCTGCAGCGTTACGCCGATTCGATCAAGTCGTATTGTTGGGATCCGGCGGCGGCCACGGCGGCCACCGGCCTGGACGTGCCGCAGGCGACTGCGCCGGCCGGACGCCTGCTGGCCGCCTGGCGGCGAACGAGGGTCGGCATTGGTGCAATGGCTGCGTTTGTCCGGCGGCGCGCATCGAGCGGGCCAAGGCGCTCGAAAGCCGGCTCGATACGGCGGCCGGCGTGCTGGCCATGTACCGCGCGTACAACGCTCCCGGCGCAGCCGAGGAGACCTTTCGCAGCGACTTCGGCGCGGCGCTCGAAGAACCCTCGCCGCAGCGTTTCGGGCGTGGCTATGTTGCCTATTGGGAGACGCGCAAGCTGCGCATGGCGTCCAATATCGGCGACGTGATGAGCGCGCGGCCCGGCGTGCGCGTGCTGGTGGTCGTCGGCGCGGCGCACAAGGCCTATCTGGAGGCCTACCTCGACCAGATGCACGACGTGCGCATCGTCGCGACCGACCGGCTACTGCGTTAGTGGGCAGAATTGGCGCCCGGAGCCGCCTGATCGGGCACATTGCCGCACAGCGCCATCAAGCCAATCCGGTGCCCGAAGGCGGCGAATCGCGCACAGCATCGGCAACCGTCTAGCCTGGATGTTGCATAAACCGGAATTGCGGACTGGCCTTTCCCTTGACGTCTGTCTGGCTGAGCTTGAGTAGTGCGCCGGGCAAAGTTCGCCCTACCCACGCGCAGTAGGGTTCGGCAAGCT
>NZ_WHJF01000126.1:0-17307 GCF_011682185.1 Massilia genomosp. 1 | reverse complement strand
TCATCGAGACTTGCCGCAAGCGGGCCGTTTCCTCCTGGGTCTACATCGCCACTGTGATCGCCGCCGCCAGAAAGGGCGTCGCCACACCCTCGCTGCCGCCGATTCCGTCCGGGACGTGAACGGTTACGCGGAACCTACCATGCTTTCAATTTCGATAAATATGGTTTTCTCTATTTGGCCGAGGCTCAGTATCGATTTAACCGGCGCTTCGATTTGTCGACCATCTTGACGCGCCTCTTGTACGCTGCTGTCGCCACGGGCAACCGAACCGAAGCGTGGTGTCGGTTAGCTGAAGATCAGCGCTAATCACCAATAATTTTCAGCCGGGTGCCGGATCGACCCGTTTCCACCACGCCTGGCCGGGCGCCGGGTTCTTCAGGTCGAGCGCCTGCCCCATTTCGGGGGTAGCCAGGCGCACCCCGCGCGCGCTGGCGAGCGCGGCGATGCGGTCGAAGGGTTCGTGCCAGGGATGCAGGCTCAGGTCGAAGGTGCCGTTATGCACCGGCATCAGCCATTTGCCCTTGAGGTCGAGGAAAGCTTGCAGCGTTTGTTCCGGCTGCATGTGTACGTCGGGCCACTGCTCGTCGTATGCGCCGGTCTCC
Organism: Massilia genomosp. 1; assembly: GCF_011682185.1. Lineage (NCBI taxonomy): Bacteria > Pseudomonadati > Pseudomonadota > Betaproteobacteria > Burkholderiales > Oxalobacteraceae > Massilia > Massilia genomosp. 1. The sequence continues at coordinate 16,705 of NZ_WHJF01000126.1, read as the reverse complement.
ACCATGGCCACGTCGAAGGGGCCGAACTTGTCGCCGATGGCCTTGAAACCGTCGAAATAGCCGGTGTCGCCGCTGAAAAAGACGCGCAAGTCCCGATGCTCGAACACCCACGATGCCCACAAGGTTGCGTTGCCGTCGGTGAGGCTGCGCCCGGAAAAATGCTGGGCCGGGGTGGCGATCAGGCGTACGTTGCCGACCTTGCGCTCTTGCCACCAGTCGAGCTCAGTCACCTTGGCGGCGTCGATGCCCCAGGCCACCAGGCGCTCGCCCACGCCCAGCGGGGTGAGGAAGTACACGGTCTTGGCGGCCAGCGCCAGCACCGATGCATGGTCGAGGTGATCGTAATGGTCGTGCGAAAGAATCACGGCCTTGAGCGGCGGCAGTTCCTCGATGCTGATCGGCGGCTGGTGAAAGCGCGCCGGGCCGGCCCACTGCACCGGCGACGCGCGCTTGGAAAACACCGGGTCGGTCAGGTAAAACGCATTGTCGAGCTTGAGCAGCAAGGTCGAATGGCCGAGGCGGAACAAGGTGTTGTCGGGCGCCGCCAGCAATTGCGCGCGGGTCAGCGCTTGCACCGGGATCGCGCCGCTCGGCACCGTATCCTTGTTCTTGCCCATCAAAAAGGTCCAAGTGAGACGCACAAGTTGCGCGGGACTCTGCTTGAACATGGGAACTGGATTGCGGAATTTGCCGTCGCTGAACTGGGGCGATGGATGCTGCGGCGCGGGGCTGCCGGCGAAGGTACATGAGGCCATGAGGAATGTCCCTATTAACAAAAGGCTGAGAAAAAGTCGGTGCACAGATGGTCCAATCAGAAATGTACACTACACAGTGTAGTTTCGTTTTTTGGAAAAGTAAACTGGTGGGTGTAAAATAGTGGCATGAACGCACCCCGCATCACCCCACCCCAGCGCCTGACCGACCGCAAACGCCTGGCCATCCTGACCGCCGCCGCCGAGCAATTCCGCAGCCTCGGCTTCGAAGCGAGCAGCATGGACAAGATCGCCGCCAATGCCGGCGTGTCGAAACGGACGGTGTACAACCACTTTCCCAGCAAGGATGAGTTATTCGCCGAGACCTTGGTGGCCTTGTTCGAGCGCAGCGCCGCCGAGCTGGACTTGCCTTATCGCAGCGACGCCAGCCTGCGCACGCAGTTGACTGAATTGATGACCATGAAAGTACGGGCGATGGCCGACCAGGATTTTCTCGACCTGGCGCGGGTGGCCATTGCCGAGGCCATGCACCAACCTGAGCGGGTGGGCGCCATCGTGACCCGTCTGGGCGAGCGCGAGGAAGGCGTGACGCGCTGGATCCGGGCGGCGCTGGCCGACGGCAAGCTCAAAGAATGCGACCCGGTTTTCGCCGCCACCTTGCTTCAAGGACAGGTCAAGGCGATGGCGTTCTGGCCGCAAGTGACCATGGGCGCGCCGCCGCTGGCGCAGGAATTGCACGGCGCCGTGGTCGACGCCGCCGTAAGCATGTTCCTGAGCTACTTCGCTCAGGCAAAACACGCCGCGTAGACGGGCGGCATGGTGGTCGAGACGGTGTGCCAGCTGTCGCCGGCGTTGTCCGACATCCACACCCCGCCGCTGGTGGAGGCCATCAGCAAGGTGGCGCCATCGTCGGCCACCGCCAGCCCGTGGCGGTACACCAGGTCGTAGCAATGCTGCTGCGGCAAGCCCGCGTTTGTTACCTTGAAACTGTTGCCGCCATCGTCAGTGCGGGTGACCGCGAGCGCGGCGCCGACCGGAATGCGGCGCTGGTCGGCCTCGGCCGGGGCGAACCAGGCGGTGCCGCCGTCACGCGGATGGGCGGCCACGGCAAAGCCGAAGTTCGACAGCGGCGCCTGCGTGATTTCGGTCCAGTGGCGGCCGTTGTCGGTGGAGCGCCAGATACCGTTATGGTGCTGGCACCACAGCACGTCCGGCTCGCCCCTCGAACGAACGATGCGGTGTGGATCTTGCACGGCTTCATTTTCGTTAAGCTCGGGCGGCATGTAATCGGCGCGCATGCCGGTGGCGCTGATGGTCCAGCTGGCCCCGCCATCTTCGGTGCGCCAGACGCCACCGCAGGAGACGCCGACCAGCACATGCTCGCTGTTGCGCGGATCGACGCAGATGCTGTGAATGCCGGGCACGTCGTAGCCGCCGCCGAACCATTCGGCGCGCTGGGGCACGTCCCACAGCGAACGCACCAGTTCCCACGAGGCGCCGCGGTCGCTTGACCGGAACAGGCCGCCAGGCAGGGTGCCGGCCCACAGCACGCCGGGCTGGTCGGCGCCGCCCGCTTCCAGCGACCAGATGAGTTTGTTCTTCCACTCGACCTTGTCCGTGCTCGCTTCGGGCTTGAGCGGATAGGCGGGCGCGGCGATTTCGGTCCAGACATCGCTGCCGGCATCCTTGCGGTGCAGCTTGACGCCGAAGTGGCCCAGGTTCAGCGCCGCATACACGGCGCCATCGCGCGGATCGGCCAGCGTGATCGAGACCGGCTCGCCGAGGAAGTGGCGGGGGCCGAACTCCCATCCCTCGTGGCCGCGCTGCAGTTCGAACAGGCCCTTGCGGGTGGAAAGATAGGCACGCGCATGCATGTTCAGCCTCCAGAAAGTGCTTGCAGGATGTAAACGGTGCTGTGGGGGGCGAGCGGGTCGTCGAGGCGGACGCGCTCGTCGCTGCGGCGGCCATCGATGAACACGGCGACGTTCTCGCGCAGGTGGTCCTGGTCGTCGAGCACATAGCCGCGCAGCAAAGGGTTGGCGGCGAAGGCGGCGTCGAGTCCGCCGCGCAGGGTGGCGGCGCTGGTGTCGACCTGCGGCACGGCGGTAAACCGGGCAAGCTGCTGGGTGAAAATGAGACGCGCCATGGCATCCGATCACGTGGCTGACGACGATGGGGATTGACATCAAGGGCGCTTAATTTTAGCGCGGATCGGCGTGGCTGTCGCGTGCGGGCCTAGAATGGAAGCGAGTCAACTTTCCGGAGACGAGCATGCCGATCAAACCTCACGAACTTGCCGCGCTGATGCACGAAGTCGAGCGGGAAGACCCCATCGATTTCGCCGACCTGCCCTTCGGCGAGGCCGAGCTGCGCGACCTGGTGGCGGCGCACCTGTGCGAGATGGCCGCCGCGATGGACAATTTCAGCACCGAAGACCGGCTGATGACCTTGCTGGCGGTGTCGGCCAAACTGGTGCTGGAAAACCTGGTGCTGCATCTGCAATTACTGCGCCAGCATGGTTTGCCGGTGAGCGACAGTGTCGAGGAACTGCTGAGCCGGCTGCGCAAGCAGGATGGGGGGTGAGCAGACGGGACGGGGCGAGGGAGCGGCCGCTATTGGGCCAATCGCGCGATGTTAAAATCGACCGGTTCCCCTTAGAAAGCCTGCATGCCGTCGATCAAAGCACTTCCGTTCATTTTTGCCGCGCTGCGCGGCACCAGCGCAGGCGCTGAAAATAGGGGCGCCGACGACGACAACGTGCTGCTGAACAAATGACCGGCGTCCACCCTGCCCTGCCGCTGCAGCTGCTGTTTCCCTGCGATCCATTCAACAAGCGCCTTGCCGACGAGGCCTATGGCGAGGAATACGACGCCGCGCGCGCGGCCGGATTCGCCTGTTCGCTGTTTTCCTTCGAAGATTTTGAAACTGGGCAATTGAAGGCGCAGCCGGCCCTTGCCGCCGGCGTCACCGTGCTGTACCGCGGCTGGATGCTGACGCCGGATGGCTACGCGCGCCTGCATCAGGCCATTGCCGGGCAGGACTGCGCGATGCTGACCAGTCCGGCCCAGTACCGCCATTGCCACTACTTGCCCGAGTGGTATCCGCTGTGCGAAGAATTGACCCCGGCAACGGTGATCGTCGCGCGCGACGCCGACTTTGCCGCCGCCGTGGAAGGCAAAAACTGGCCCGCCTATTTCGTGAAAGACTACGTGAAGTCGCTGACCATCCAGCGCGGCTCGGTGGCGGCCACGCCGCACGAGATTGCCGAGGTGGTGAGCTTGATCGAACGCTACCGGGGTGCAGTCGAAGGCGGCGTGTGCATCCGCAAATTTGAACAGTTGCAAGCCGACAGCGAGGAGCGCTATTTCGTGCTGCGCGGACAGGCATTCGGCCGCGATGGCAGCGCGCCGGCGCTGGTGCATGCACTGGCGCGCCGCATCGACAGCCCGTTTTTCTCGGTCGACGTGGTCAGGTCCAGCGACGGGACACTACGGCTGATCGAGCTGGGCGACGGCCAGGTATCGGACCGCAAACAGTGGCCGGTCGAGCGCTTCATGGCGATGCTCGACAGCAGGCCAGCCTGAACCGGAGAGCGCCGTTACGTGCCGCCGTCGACGGCGATGACGGGCGCCGCGCGGTACAGCTTGAGGAACTTGAACATCTTCGGCCATTCCTCGCGCGGACGGAAGACGATGGCCACTTCGCGGTTATCGAGCGCGGACTCGGTCAGCACGACATGGTCGGCCACCTGCTTCGCATTCTCGAACTCTTTGGCGTTGACGATGCAGACCGCCTTGAAGAACGGGCCGGCCAGCCACGCCTGGACCTCAGGCGTGTCCTTGAACTTCAGATAGCCGGCCAGCGACGCATGGGCCACGGCCACCATCGCGAAACCAAGCGGCACATCGTCGCGCACCAGGATATACATTTTCATCGTTACGGCTACTCACAAAGCGGATTGGAAAATACTGCCCACGCCGGGTGTCATGCACCACACCCTGCGCGTGCAGTATCTGCGCCGCCGCTTACTGCGTGATATGCATGTCGAAACGGGCGCCGCTGGAAAACACGCAGGTGCCTGAGCCCATTTCGGCGCGGGTCATCACGTAATCGCAGCGCACATAGCCGCCACGGTTGCCGGAAGCGTTGGCCACGCCCTTGGCCGCGCCCGGATCGCGCGTGGCCTCGCCGGAAAACGCTTCGCCGCCGGCCGCGAACGAGAATTCGCCATGGCCGCGTTCAGGATTGCTGATGGTACCGGAAATGCGGCCCATGCGCGATGCCTCGTCGTTGGAGGGATACAGGCGCGCCGTGTAAATCGGGCGAATGGCCGGCACCGGCACGATGGCGACACCGCCGCCGTTGTTGTTGTAGTTGCCGTTGCCGCGCGGCGGATATTGATCGATCGGAACGACGTAGCATGCCGACAGCAGGCTCGATACCGCTACCAACGCCAGAATATGTTTTGCCTTGACCATGTTACCAATCTCCTGAGTAAAAACGCACTGCAACACGTCCTTGCAGCGTCATCCAGTCTGGCTGACGCACTGCAAGGTCGAATGAGTCGCAGTATAGGTAACAAGGTTTCAAAAAAGGAAATATCACGCACGGTAGCGCGGATTGATACCGTTCGTGGATAAACTCGACACTTCGGGCCGTTCGGCCGCGCGGGAAGGAAGGCCTTGACAGCGCCAAGAACTTGGGCCCCCGCCTTCGCGGGGGTGACGGTGGAGCGGGCGCCGGATGGCGCGGCGATGGACCGGCTGCGTGCGCGTCAATCCAGGCCAACCCAGCCATTCTCATAGCTGAACAAACTGTCAGGGCAAAAACGCAACAGTTACTAATAATACTTTTTTGGGCCGCTTGCACGTCATTACAATGAGGATTCAGGCCCGACTTATGCGGCCTTTTCCGGAACGCGGCACGGCCTGCGCCGTCGCATCCGGACGCCTCCGGGTGCGCTCCTCCCGCGAACGACCAGCCCTGTCATGGACACATAAAAATAACAACACGCATTTCTCTAATAGTTAGTTAAGTTGTAACGAACTTTGCTACTTCGCAAGGAAAGAGTGTATATTCCTAAGAATATAGTTCCGATCATTATTTATTGCTCGGCGACAGCTGTCGCGTGTAGGCCAAAACCCCTTGGCCGGCGTTAAGGGGATGGCCCTTGACGGGCGCTGGCAGAGTGCGCGGCGCCTGCGGGAGAGCCGCGGCGCAGCCCGCATGTGCCAGGACCCTGCAACGACAGGGCGCACGTTTGTTTTCAAGTTGTAAATTATGCAGGCGTAATTATGTTGTTATAATAACAAAATACATTTTAAACAGGGAATCCCAGATGGAAGCAGCAGCAAAAGTAGTGGCCGTCGTTGGCCTCGGTTACGTCGGCCTGCCATTGGCTGTCGAATTCGGCAAGAAACGCACGACCATTGGTTTCGACCTGTCGACCAGCAAGATCGACAGCTATCAGCGCTTCATCGACCCTACCGGCGAACTGAGCAGTGAAGAGTTGCGCGCCGCGCAGCACCTGACCGTCAGCGCCGACCCCGCCGCCATCGCCGGCGCCGACTACATCGTGGTGGCCGTGCCGACCCCGGTCGACAGCGCCCACAATCCCGACTTCACCCCGCTCGCGGGCGCCAGCAAGACCGTCGGCCTGCATATGAAGAAGGGCGCGATCGTCATTTTCGAGTCCACCGTGTATCCGGGCGCGACCGAGGAAGTCTGCATTCCGATCCTCGAACAGCATTCGGGCCTGACGTGGATGGACGACTTCCACGTCGGCTTCTCGCCGGAACGCATCAATCCGGGCGATAAGGAACACACCCTCACCACCATCCTGAAAGTGGTGTCGGGCGACGATGAAGCGACCCTCGACGAAGTGGCCAGGCTGTACGAATCGATCATCACGGCCGGCGTGTATCGGGCATCCTCCGTCAAAGTGGCGGAAGCGGCCAAGGTCATCGAGAACACCCAGCGCGACTTGAATATCGCGCTGATGAACGAACTTGCCATCATTTTCGATAAAATTGGCATCGATACCCTGGAAGTGCTGAAAGCGGCGGGAACCAAGTGGAATTTCCTGCCGTTCCGCCCGGGCCTGGTGGGCGGGCATTGCATCGGCGTCGATCCGTATTACCTGACGCACAAGGCGGAAATGATCGGCTACCACCCGCAAGTGATCCTGGCCGGACGCCGCATCAACGATGGCATGGCCAAATTCGTGGCCGAAAAGACCGTCAAGGCCATGATTGCCGCCGGTTTCAACGTCAAGGGCGCGAAAGTGAACGTGATTGGCCTCACGTTCAAGGAAAACTGCCCGGACCTGCGCAATTCGAAGGTGGCCGATATCATCACCGAACTGGCAAGCTACGGCGTGCAGGTGCATGTGCATGATCCGGTGGCCGACGCCGCCGAAGCCATGCACGAGTACGGAGTCAAGCTCGACAGCTGGGAACAGTTGCCGCAGGCTGACGCCATCATCGCGGCGGTCTCGCACAGGCAATTGCTGGCGCGCCCGCTGTCCGACCTCCAGGCCAAACTCAACAAGGGCGGCTGCTTCATGGATGTCAAATCGCTGTTCGACCAGGACGCCTTGCGCGCCGCCGGGTTTTCCGTCTGGCGCCTGTAGTGGCCTTCGGGAAGCGCCCGCTGGCGCTTCCCCGTATGCAACATGAATAAAAAACTGGAGTCTGTCGTGGGTAAATTTATCGAGGTTCAACAGCACTTGCGCGTACACCGCAGCCACTGGCTGGTTACGGGCGCGGCCGGTTTCATCGGGTCGAACCTGGTCGAAGCGTTGCTGCGCCTCGGCCAGAAGGTCACCGGCCTCGACAACTTCGCCACCGGCCACCAGCACAACCTGGACCAGGTGCGCGAGCTGGTCGGCAGCGCCGCCTGGGCCAACTTCACCTTTATCCGCGGCGACATCCGCACCCCAAGCGACTGCGCCAAGGCCGTGGCCGGCGCCGACTATGTGCTGCACGAAGCGGCGCTCGGCTCGGTGTCGCGCTCGATGGAAGACCCGATCACCACCAACGACACCAACGTCACCGGTTTCCTGAACATGCTGGTGGCCGCGCGCGACGCCAAGGTGAAACGCTTCGTGTACGCCGCCTCCAGCTCGACCTACGGCGACCATCCGGCCCTGCCCAAGGTCGAAGACGAGATCGGCAGCCCGCTGTCGCCGTACGCCATCACCAAGTATGTCAACGAACTGTACGCCGACGTGTTCGGGCGCTGCTACGGCACCCAGACCATCGGCCTGCGCTACTTTAATGTGTTCGGCCCGCGCCAGGACCCGGATGGCGCCTATGCCGCCGTGATCCCGCAATGGATTGCCGCGCTGATCAAGAACAAGCCCCTGTTCATCAATGGCGACGGCGAAACCAGCCGCGACTTCTGCTACATCGACAATGTGGTGCAGGCCAACTTGCTGGCCGCCCTGGCCGACGACCCGGAAGCAAGCAACCAGGTCTATAACGTCGCGCTCAACGAGCGCACCAGCCTGAACCAGCTGCACGCGATGATGTGCGACTTGCTGGCAGAACAGTTTCCGCACGTGCGCGACCATCAGCCGCAGTACGCGCCTTTCCGCGCCGGCGATGTGCGTCACTCGCAGGCCGATATTTCCAAAGCGATCAAGTTGCTCGGCTTTGCCCCCACCCACCGGATCGGCGAGGGCATGCAACAAGCCATGGCGTGGTACATCCGGAATTTGACTTATAACAATTAAAAGCGTTGCGGCGGAGGCAGCACAGTGCCCGCCATGCAAGGCCTCTTATCCTGTCCAGGGGTGGAAAAATGCTTCGGATTTCTAATCACTATGTCTCACGCGTCGTGTTCGTGCTGCTGTTTGTCGAAGTGCTGATCCTGATCGGCTCGGCGTACGCGGGCGCGGCGCTGCGCGTGTATGAAGACGGCAAGACCTCGCTGCCGCCGCACCTGGACAATTTCCTGATTTCGGCGATCGCCTACGCCATCGCCATCGTGTTCAGCATGAGCGCGCTCGGCATGTACCAGCTGAACCTGACCGAAGGCTTGCGCAATCCCTTCTTCCAGAAGCTGCTGCCCTCGTTCGCGATGGGCTTTTGCATCCTGACACTGCTGTTCTATGTGGTGCCGAACCTGTACTTCGGACGCGGCATCATGTTGCTGGTGTTTATGATCGGGGCCGCCGGCATCTTTGTGGCGCGCACGATTTTCCTCAAGACATCCGAAGCGCGCAAATTCGAATCGCGCATCCTGTTCGTCGGCGGCGGCGCCCTGGCCAACGAATGCCGCGAACTGGCCAACCGCGACCAGGTCTACCACCGCTACGAAATCGCCGGTTTCATCGCCATGCCGTCCGAAGATTCGCGCGTGCCGGCCTCGGCCCTGCTGGAAGTGCGCGGCGGCGAATCGCTGCTGACCCTGGCGCGCCGCCATGATGTCGAGGAAATCGTGGTCTCGGTGGAAAACCGCCGCGGCGGCGCCTTCCCGATCAAGGATTTGCTTGAGTGCAAACTGTACGGCGTCAAGGTCATCGACGCCGCCACCTTCTTCGAGCGCGAAACGAGCCAGATCCGGGTCGACTCCTTGCAGCCGAGCTGGCTGGTATTCGGCGGCGGCTTCGACCAGAGTTTTATCCGCATCTTCGTCAAGCGCACCTTCGACCTGGTGGTCAGCGGCACCTTGCTGGTGGTATCGCTGCCGGTGATGTTCCTGACCGCGCTGGCGATCTACATCGAAGACCGCGCCCCGATCTTTTACCAGCAGGAACGGGTCGGCACGAATGGCGAGACCTTCAAGGTGCTCAAGTTCCGCAGCATGTTCAACGATGCCGAAAAGGGCGGCAAGCCGCAATGGGCGGCCCAGAACGATCCGCGCATCACGCGCGTGGGCAACTTCATCCGCAAATGCCGCATTGATGAATTGCCGCAGATCCTCAACGTGTTCAAGGGCGAAATGAGTTTTGTCGGTCCGCGCCCGGAGCGGCCGTACTTCGTCGAGCAGTTGAACGAGCAGGTTCCCTACTACAACGTACGCCACAGCATCAAGCCCGGCATCACCGGCTGGGCCCAGGTCCGCTACGGTTACGGCGCATCTGTGGATGACGCGGTGCAAAAGCTCCAGTATGATCTGTATTATGTGAAAAACAACAGCCTGTTCCTCGACCTGCTGATCCTGATCGACACCCTCAAGGTGGTCATGGGCAGTCACGGGCGTTGACTGCGGCCTCCACCCTGGGTCCCCCCTTGGGGCGGGCGCCGGCGCCGGCCGCGCCCGGCAATGCGTTTCCCAACGCGATCCACACCCGAGAGACAAGCGGACCGGAATGCTGACCAACATCGCCACCATGAGCTATTCCATTGCCGCGCTCGCGTTTGCGCTGCTCGGCGCCCTGCTGCTGACGCGCTGGCGCAGCCGCCAGCATGCGTCGGTGCTGGCCTGCGCCTGCGCGCTGACCATGCTGTGGGGCGGCGCGCTGGCGGCCCAGGCCGGGGGCACGCTGAGCCAGGCCTGGGCCGGCGAACTGCTGGAAGTGGCGCGCAATGGCGCCTGGACCGTGGTGCTGCTGTCGCTGCTAGGCCACTTCGAAGGCACCAGCTGGCGCCAGCTGCGCCGCACCCCGGCCCTGCCGGCCATCGCCCTGCTCTACCTGATGGTGCTTGGCGACAAGATCATGAGCGAATTCATGCCGGCCGTGCTCGGCCACCAAAGCGGCATCGTGGGCGTGATGGCGCGCATCGGCATGGCCGTGCTCGGCATGCTGCTGGTCGAACAGTTGTACCGCAACAAGCCGGTGCAGGAACGCTGGGCCATCAAATTCGCTTGCCTCGGCATCGGCGGCATCTTCGTCTTCGATTTCTATCTGTACAGCAACGCCCTGCTGATGCGCCAGGTCAATCCCGAAATCTGGTCCGCGCGCGGCGTGGTCGACGCCCTGACCGCACCCCTGATCGCGGTGTCGGTGGCGCGCAGCGCGTCGTGGTCCTCGCACATCGCGGTCTCGCGCCGCCTGCTGTTCCATTCGGCCGCCCTGTTCGGCTCGGCCGCTTACCTGCTGGCCATGGGCGCGGCCGGCTATTATCTGCGCTACTTCGGCGGCCAGTGGGGCTCGCTGATGCAGATGGCCTTCCTGTTCGGCGCCCTGGTGCTGCTGGCCGGCATTTTGTTCTCGGGCACTTTCCGCTCCTGGCTGAAAGTATTCATCAGCAAGCATTTCTACAGCTACAACTACGACTACCGCGAAGAATGGCTGCGTTTTACGCGCACCCTGTCCGAAGCCGGTCCCAAGCTGGGCGAGCGTACCTTGCAAGCGGTGGGCGAGCTGGTCGAAAGTTCCGGCGGCATGCTGTGGATCCGGCGCGAAGCGGGCCTGTGCGAACCGGTGGCCAACTGGCACATGCCGGAGCTGGCCCCCTCCGAGCCGGACGGGTCGGCCTTCTGCCGCTTCCTGGAATCGCGCCAGTGGGTGGTCGACCTGCAGGAGTTCACGGCGGACCCGGATAAATACGAAGGCCTGGTGCTGCCCGATTGGCTGGGTAAATTTCCGCGCGGACGGCTGGTGGTGCCGCTGATGCTGCAAGGGCGCCTGTTCGGCTTCATGCTGCTGTTGCAGCCGCGCAGCGCGATCACCCTGAACTGGGAAGTGATCGACCTGCTCAAGATCGCCGGCAGCCAGGCCGCCAGCTACCTGGCCCAGCATGAAGCGGCCAGCGCCCTGATGCTGGCGCGCCAGTTCGAATCGTTCAACCGCATGTCGACCTTCGTGGTACACGACTTGAAAAACCTGGTCTCGCAACTGGGCCTCTTGATTCCGAATGCCGAAAAGCACAAAGACAACCCCGAATTCCAGCGCGACATGCTCGAAACCGTGACCCTGTCGGTGCAAAAAATGCGCCTGATGCTGCAAAAGCTCAGCCGCAGCGCCTCGCAAGAGCGCCCGGCTCCGCTGTCGATCGAAAAACTGCTGGCCCAGGCGGTGGCCAACAAGGCCGCCTTCGAGCCGCGTCCCTTGCTCACGATTAGCGAAGCGCGCCTGCGCGTGGTGGCCGACTGGGAACGACTGGAACGGGTGGTGGGCCACCTGATCCAGAACGCCATCGAAGCCACGCCCAAGGAAGGCCAGGTGGCAATCACGCTCAGCCGTGCGGGCGATTCGGTTATCATCGAGATCCGCGACACCGGCGAAGGCATGAGCGAAGAATTCATCCGCGAGCGCCTGTACAAGCCGTTCGAATCGACCAAATCGGCCGGCATGGGGATTGGCGCTTTTGAGAGCCGCGAATACATTCACGAGCTCGGCGGCAACCTGGCGGTCAGCAGCACGCCGCCGCAAGGCACCACGTTCAGAATCACCCTGCCGCTTTGCCAGCAGGACACTCAAACTGTCGATAAAGCCGCATGACGGCCAGAGGATCGCTGTGACCCAAAACAAAATGAAGATGCTCATCATCGAAGACGACCCCGGCCTGCAAAAGCAGTTGCGCTGGTGCTTCGACGCCTACGAGGTGGTGGTGGCGGGCGACCGCGACGCCGCACTGGCTCAGGTGCGCCGTCACGAGCCGGCGGTGGTGACCATGGACCTGGGCTTGCCGCCCGATCCGGACGGCGCCACCGAAGGGCTGGCCACCCTGCGCCAGATCCTGGCGCTGGCGCCGGACACCAAAGTCATCGTCCTGACCGGGAACCAGAATCACGCGCACGCGGTCGAAGCGATTGGCTTGGGAGCGTACGACTTCCACCAGAAGCCGTTCGACCCCGAAATGCTGGGGCTGGTGGTGCAGCGCGCCTTCTACCTGCACGCCTTGCAGCAGGAAAACCGTCGCATGCGCCAGTCGCAGGTTGATTCGCCGCTGAGCGGCGTGATCAGCCGCGACGCCGGCATGCAGCGCGTGTGCCGCAATATCGAAAAAGTGGCGCCGACGTCGGCGTCGGTGATGGTGCTGGGCGAAAGCGGGACCGGCAAGGAAGTGCTGGCGCGCGCGCTGCACCAGTTGAGTCCGCGCGCCAACCAGCGCTTCATGGCGATCAACTGCGCGGCGATTCCCGAGAACTTGCTCGAAAGCGAATTGTTCGGCTACGAAAAAGGCGCGTTCACGGGCGCGGCCAAGCAGACCAAGGGCAAAGTCGAGCTGGCGCATGGCGGCACCTTCTTCCTCGATGAAGTGGGCGACTTGCCGATGTCGCTGCAAGCCAAATTGCTACGCTTTTTGCAGGAGCGCGTGATCGAGCGCGTCGGCGGGCACGAAGAGATTGCGGTCGATGTGCGCATCGTCTGCGCGACACACCAGAATTTAAAGGCGCTGTCGGCCAACGGACGCTTCCGCGAGGACTTGTATTACCGCCTGTCGGAAATCGTGGTCACCATTCCGCCGCTGCGCGACCGGGTCGGCGACGCGGCCTTGCTGGCGCACCATTTCAAGAACAAGTTCTGCGCGCTGGAATCGCGGCCGACCTTGCATTTCAGCCAGGAAGCGATTGGCGTGATCGAAAGCTATCCGTGGCCGGGCAATGTGCGCGAGATGGAAAACTGCATCAAGCGCGCGATCATCATGGCGGACGGGCCGCAGATCACGGCGGACGATCTGGGCTTGTCGGCCTCGGCGGAACCGGAGCAACCGATCAACCTGCGCCAGGTGCGCGACGAGGCTGAGTATGCGGCCATCGTCAAGGCGCTGGCGCGGGTCGACGGGAATATTGTGCGCGCTGCGGAGTTGCTGGGGATTAGCCGGCCGACCTTGTACGATCTGATGGGCCGGCACGCGATCAAGTCGGCGGCGGCTGGCGGCGCTTAAGGTCGGCTCATGGGGCTCAGGAGGCGCTGGCTGCTGACGCGGCGCCAGCCAGTTTGGCCTTGCGACCTTTTTGCCGCGACAGGGCGGTAGCGCCTTGCACCAGCCAGTACAGCGCAAGGGCCAGGGCGACCCAGGCGAACGCATTGCCCGGGCTCCCGGCCAGCATGGCGGCGGAACCCAGTCCAAAGAACAGGCCGGCGCCAAGGTCCACCAGCGGGTGGGTCAGGAACAGGCTGAGCAGTTCGGAAATGGCTTTCGCTGCCAGCAGGCAGAGGAATATAGTAGACAGGGTCATTGGTGGAATTGTCGAATGATGACGATGATTCTGAAGGGTGACTGCTCAATTCTGGTTCACAGCGCCCAGGCAGCGCTGCCGGCCTCCCCCCGTCAAAGGGCCAGGCGATGAACTGGCCAGACATGGCAACGGATTTGACAAGCCCCTTGGGCTCGTCCCACCCTTATTCCTGACCGTACGATGAACGAAGCGCCGCGACGGCTTTTTGAATGGCTGCCCGCACAGCTGGCCTGTCGATCATCTCGCCACAGTGCAGTACAGGCAACACCTTGCCCTTTTGCGGCTCTGACTCGTCACGCATCACAGCCACCCCACTCGCTGCGTTTTCCCGTTTGACCTGCTCTGCGATCTCTGCCATGGCATCAAGATCGCCTTTCATCCGCTGCACAATCACGGACGCCCAGGCATCGCCTTGATCCTTGGTAAAAGCATCCGCCTGATAAGTCATGCAGCTCGCTATTGCATAGCCTTCGACGTCGCGCTGTACTGCAGGCCGTGGCGCGCCCGCCGTATTCACGCTGGAGGCGCAGCCGGCAAGCGCCAGCCCCCATGCGATGCAGGCCATGCGCATCATGCAAGTTCCCAAAATTCGCCCTTTGACGTTTTAACGTCAGGATTAGCCGGGTTGACATAGCTTGAATAATCATCGTGGCCTGGCTCACGATAGTTCGATCCATTCCACAGAGCGATATGTCCGGTAGCACCGGTCCAATTGACGCTGAAGGCGATAATACCTTTGCGGTTCTTGAACTCGTCGTCATAGGGACTCATGTTATCCACGCTTGGTTTGCCCAGGACTTTGAGCAGGTAATTTCTGAAGTCGGCCACGCCATAGATAATTCGCGAACCGTCGCTTGTACCCAGCGTGCGCGCGTTGACTGCATTCGCCATTGCTGTGCTGATAGGAGCACCGGCTTTGTTGAAGGCCACGCTCAAGCGACTGGCACACGCATTTCCGTTAGGCCCGAAACCAGGCGAATTTATGTTTTTCTCAGCGGCGCCGCCGAGCATGGTGTACAAGTCTTTCATCGTCTTATATTGGACATGGTCTGGAAACTCCAGCCATAGCCTCTGAAAATTTGGCTTTATCACGAAATACCTTTCTTTGTCACTTAATTAATCATTAAATTCCATAGAACCATTCCCATTTCGCGCCAAGCTGCCTTCGCACCGACAGCGCCGCCGCTCGAACCAATATAGACATCATGCAGGGCATTGTCAACTTGCCATTGTAGAAATTCAGATAAAATTCTGCCCGTGCATTTCTCCGCTATAACAGATAAGAAAGAAACCCGCACAGGAGAGAAATTGACTTTGCGAATGGAGCCAATTGCAAAACGATTTTCCTGAACTGGCCGGCCTCACGAAAGCGCGATTTCCCATCGCGTTTTCGTGATGCCGGACGAATTCTGGTCGATTATGGTGGCGGAATCATGGTCAATCTCATTCTGAAGGCGTGGGGATACCGTACCTGAAACATTCGGGGCGGAATCGGGGTTGAGTTAAGCGGTTTGGTCGGGACATCGTCGAAGTCGCATCAGCTGGTCAGCACCGAGAGCGAGCAGCCCAAACATCAAATGGCTCATGACTTTGGCATGTCCTTTGACCATGATGTGGCGGCCGCCGAATTCGTCCTTGAGGCGCGCGTTGGTCCGTTCGGCCACGGTGCGTTCACGGTAGCGAACTTCATCGGCAGGCTCGAAGTGTTCCTTCTCGCCGCCACGCGGATTGTGGTCGATCAGGGGAACATGTCCCAGTTCGCGACAGTGGTCGTGCAACTCTCTGCTGCAGTAGGCAGCGTCCATCACATCGTACAAATTGGTGACCCGTTGCTTCGTGATCCGCTGCAGGCCGTTCACGCGCGGCAATGGCCGTGCCATCGCGGCTGATGTGCCCGATCAACTGGTCGCCCAGGTGTTCCTTGATCATGGCTTCGTAGGCGCGCTCGACCAGATGCGCGTCTGCGAATTGAACAAACGCCCGCGAAAACGTCGCCTCCGAGGGCTAGCTATGCGAACGACATAAATCCGCAAATGCGCCGCAAGGTCTTGTCCATGGTCAGGCGCTCGACCAAGCCGACGGTGGTGGTGATGCCCAGCACCGCCTTGGCCACGAATGCATTCGCCAGCCACGCCCGTACATGTGGCGGCCGGCCAATTCCGTCCCAGGAATCGTCAGCGAACTCCTCGATACGCGCCCACTCCAGAACGTAGATAACGCGCTCAAGTTTCGGCGTCACGACGCCAACCTCGGCACGCAATTCCGGCAGCACATCAATATTGGACCGCCTTTCAACGTTGCATGATCAGAGCGGGTCGGGTAGCATTCATAGTGTAGGCGTTTTGATTGAGCGTTAGAAACTAAATCATGCCAGAAATGGGCGCCCACTCCCACCTTTTCGCTTGCGCTGCCAAGCAATTTTCATCCGTTCTGCTAGTTTTGCAAGAGCCTCAATTGAACTGTCTAAGAGCCTCATTATTTCAATAAGCCTTCGACTTATCTCTGCGGCGACGTGAGTTTTCATCTCGATCTCTCCTATTTTTCCCCAGCTGATGGAGACTTACATCCTGCATCTCTCATACATTTATTGAGAAAATTGGTAAAGTCTCCTGGGTAGAGGGTCAGTTCCATAGGCACTCAGCACTGACCTCGTGCCACGCGCTTGGTTGGATTGCGTGTTCTGTTCGTATGCGAATGTCGGCACTGACCCCGTGCCCCTCTGACCCCGTGCCCCTGACACAGAGCGATATGCCCGGTAGCACCGGCCCAATTTACGCTAAAGGCGATAAGTAACTGTTTAGCCTGAGCGAGCACGTGCCAGAGTTGTTCGTTTCTTGAAATCGGTCCATGATGCTGATCATGACAAAACTGCGCCCCCTTCCAGATCTTTCCAAGCTTTCCGCCGCGGAAAAGGA
>NZ_WHJF01000125.1:0-18005 GCF_011682185.1 Massilia genomosp. 1 | reverse complement strand
ATTCATGGTGTGGGCGTTTTGATTAAGCGTTAGAACTAAATCATGCCAGAAATGGGCGCCCACTCCCACCTTTTCGCTTGCGCTGCCAAGCAATTTTCATCCGTTCCGCTAGTTTTGCAAGAGGCTCGTTATTAACCCGGAACATTAGAAATTGCGGGTTCGCCATCTGTATTGGATTTTCTTACGCTGTGAGCAAAACAGAATCAAGGCATTAATCGCCCATATGAATATTGGATAGATTTTGAATATTTTCCATTTCTAATAAAACTGAACGTGCAATCGATTTCATAATCGACATACTGTGCTACTGTTTAATCAGCCAATATCCATATCGCCCACAAGCGACGACTTCCCTTTTGCAGTATCAACGCTCCCTTTACCGCCCGCAGGGCAGTATCCATTCAAGGACTTTGCAGATGAAACAACTTTTAGCTGTTGGAACACTGGCGCTGGTTTCCCTGGCGCAGGCCCAGGCGCAAACCACGCCCGCGCCGGCCTTCGGTACCTACCACAAGCCGTTCGCCGCCGATTCGCTGTGGAATTCCTATCCCGTCAATCCAGTCCTGGGCAGCTGGGAAATTCCGGCGACCAGCTGGAATCCCATCATCCAGGGCGGGGCCTATTCGTCCGGCATCTTTGAAGCCAAAGCGAGCGACCCGGCCATGCTGATTTACCCGGCGGGAAGCGCGACCGGGGTGCTCGATACCGACACCGAGATGCGCACGCCGACCTACACGATTCCCCATTGGCCAGCCGCCACCGCAGCCTCGTCCAGCGACGATGGCCATGCCGACATCGTCGACGCCGGCTTGAACCGGATCTATTCGTTTTCCAACCTGAAGAAAAACGCCGCCGGCAAATGGACCGCGACCCGGGTGTCGTGGACGCCCCTGAACGGCACGGGCTGGGGCGATCCGGCCCACTATTACCAGGGCGCGCGCGCGGCCGGCCCGGCGCCGACCGGTGGCATGATCCGCATCGCCGAAGCGACCGACGGCAAGGCGCTGTTCGAGCATGCCCTGTCGATGTCGCTCGATTTCACGGGCTTGGCGCGCGCGCCCGGCAACTACATCTATCCGGCGACCGCGGCCGACACCACCCTGGCAGACAAGCCGAATACCGGCATGATCCCCGAAGGCGCGCTCATGATGTTGCCCGCCAATTTCGACCTGAGCAAAATCACCGACGCCAGGCTGCTGAAGGTGGCCAAAACGCTCATGAAATACGGCGCCTATGTCGTCGACCGCAACGACAACACGCCATTTGCCATCTACGTGGAAATTAACGCTCCGTGGGGCTCGTCGCCGGCCGACCAGCTCAACCTGGTGCGCAAAGGCTTGCGCCAGGTGGCCTCGCACAGCGGCCATATCGCTGGCAATGGCGTGCCACGGGTGGCGCCAACCCAGGTCAACCTGCTCTCCCTGCGTGGCGACTGGCTCCCCATCCAGGGGGTCGGCGCGTATGGCGCCTACGACAGCTTCACCCAGTCGCTGCGCTGGCCATCGCAGACGACGTCCTACACCATGATTCAACGAAACTACTCGAATCGGGGACTGGGACGGGCCACCTATGCGGCGCCGAAAGCAGGTTATCGCTACAAGTTCTCGGTCGAAGCGACTGGTGGCGTCAAGATGAACATGTCGATCCAGATCGGCTCGACGCTCCAGAAGGCCACAAAATTCCTGGGCAATGGCGAGAGCGAAATCGTGGTCTGGCCAGACAAGGCGACCGCTTTCTACGAAGCCCAGAAACCACCAGGTGGCGCGGCCAGCGTCAAGGCCAGCCTGGTCGAACTGCCGCCGGGCCAGTGATCTATCCGGCAGTGCAATAAAAAAGCGAGCCGAGGCTCGCTTTTTCAATGGAGAAACGCGTTGATCAGCGCTTGTCGATTGCCGGCACGTCGCGTGTCGGCGAGCCGACGAACAGCTGGCGTGGACGGCCGATCTTCTGTTCTGGATCGGAAATCATTTCGTTCCACTGGGCGATCCAGCCGATCGTGCGCGCCATCGCGAAGATACCGGTGAACAGCGATACCGGAATGCCCAGCGCCGATTGCACGATGCCCGAGTAGAAGTCGACGTTCGGGTACAGCTTGCGCGATACGAAGTAGTCGTCTTCCAGCGCAATTTTTTCCAGCGCCATGGCCAGCTTGAACAGCGGATCGTCCTGCAGGCCGAGTTCTTGCAGCACTTCGTGGCAGGTTTCACGCATCAGCTTGGCGCGCGGGTCGAAGTTCTTGTACACGCGGTGACCGAAGCCCATCAGCTTGACGCCGGAGTTCTTGTCTTTCACTTTTTCGATGAAAGCAGGAATGTTCTCGACGCTGCCGATTTCTTTCAGCATGTTCAGCGCGGCTTCGTTCGCACCACCGTGCGCGGGACCCCACAGGCAGGCGATGCCGGCGGCGATACAGGCGAACGGGTTGGCGCCCGAGGAACCGGCCAGGCGAACGGTCGAGGTCGACGCGTTCTGCTCGTGGTCGGCGTGCAGGATCAGGATGCGGTCGAGCGCGCGCACCAGCACTTCGTTGACAACGTATTCTTCGCACGGATTGCCGAACATCATGCGCATGAAGTTGGCGCTGTACGACAGGTCGTTGCGCGGGTACACGAACGGCTGGCCGATCGAGTATTTGTACGACATCGCGACCAGGGTCGGCATCTTGGCGATCAGGCGGATGGCCGATACTTCGCGGTGATGCGGATCGTTGATGTCGAGCGAGTCGTGGTAGAACGAAGCGAGCGCGCCGACGGTTCCCACCAGCACCGACATCGGGTGCGCGTCACGGCGGAAGCCGCGGAAGAAAAATTGCATCTGCTCATGCACCATGGTGTGCTTGGTGACGGTGTCGCTGAAGATCTGGTTTTGTTCTTTGTTCGGCAGTTCGCCGTTCAGCAGCAGGTAGCAGGTTTCCAGGAAGTCGCAATTGACGGCCAGCTGCTCGATCGGGTAACCGCGGTACAGCAGTTCGCCCTTGTCGCCATCGATGTAGGTGATGCTCGAGTTGCAGGCGGCGGTCGACATGAAGCCCGGGTCGTACGTGAATTTGCCGGTCTGGGCGTACAGCTTGCGGATGTCGATGACGTCCGGGCCGACGGTGCCCTTGTAAATCGGCATGTCGATGGGAGTACTGCCATCGGAAAACGACAGGGTGGCTTTGGTATCAGAGATGTTCATGGCACTTCCTTCTTGGGAGGTGAGGTCTACAAAATAAAATGACTAAACTCGTCGGGCTGTCGCCACGTTCAGGCTTGTCGCAGGCGCTCCAGCAAGGCGCGCACATGCGGCAAGTCGACTTCACCTTCGGGCTCTTTGCGCCCCAGGATCAGGTCCATCAGCGGATTGTCCGCCAGATCGAGCAGCCGGGTCAGCGCGTCGACTTCTTCATCGGTCAACCCGTCTTCATGCGCGTCAAGGAAGCGCGTGAGGATCAGGTCGTTTTCGAGCAAACCCCGGCGGCTGCGCCAGCGCAGTCGCGAGCGGTTGGCCGGGTCGGATTGGTGCGTATTCACTCTAGATTCCGTCGTTGGGTCAACACTATACTCCGCATGCCGGGTTTCGGCAGTACGGTACTTTTACTGTATTGCTAACTTGCCGTCACCATACCGGGCAGCATGCAAGGCATGCCCGATGGCAAGCGGGCGCGACGCCGGAAAACATGCCCGCGCCGCGCCCGCCATGCGTTTTTGCAGCCTTGCCTTACACAGCGCGGCGAACCATCAATTCCTTGATCTTGCCGATCGCCTTGTTCGGGTTCAAGCCTTTCGGGCAGACGTCGACGCAGTTCATGATCGAGTGGCAGCGGAACAGGCGGTACGGGTCTTCCAGGTTGTCCAGGCGCGCGCCGGTGTCTTCGTCGCGGCTGTCGGCGATGAAGCGGTAGGCTTGCAGCAGGCCGGCGGGACCGACGAACTTGTCCGGATTCCACCAGAACGACGGGCACGAGGTCGAGCAGCAGGCGCACAGGATGCACTCGTACAGGCCGTCGAGTTCTTCGCGTTCGGTCGGCGTTTGCAGGCGCTCTTTTTCAGGCGGGATCGAATCGTTGACCAGGTATGGCTTGATCGAATCGTACTGCTTGAAAAATTGCGTCATGTCGACGATCAGGTCGCGGATGACGGGCAGGCCGGCCAGCGGACGCAGCACGATCGGCTGGGTCAGCTCGTTCAGGTTGGTGGTACATGCCAGGCCGTTCTTGCCGTTGATGTTCATCGCGTCCGAACCGCACACGCCTTCACGGCAGGAGCGGCGCAGGCTCAGGGTATCGTCCACATCGGACTTGATGCGCTGCAGGGCGTCGAGCAGCATCTTGTCGGTGTCTTGCAGTTCGACTGTCACGTCTTGCATGTACGGCTTGGCGTCCTGGTCGGGATCGTAGCGGTAGATTTTCAGTTTTACGGTGCGTGTCATGTTCTATCCTGGCTGGTCGGGGCCAGGGCAGCCACGCTTCCAGCGTGACCGCACTTGCCCCAATGCTATTCTGGTCGGGGCCAGGGCAGCCACGCTTTGGGCGTGACCGCACTTGCCCCAATGTTGTTAGAAGGTACGTGGTTTCGGCTTGAAGGTGTCGACCGTCAGCGGCTTGGTGATCACAGGCTTGTAGTCGAGGCGGTTGCCTTCGGAATAGAACAAGGTGTGCTTCATCCAGACCTCGTCGTCGCGCGCCGGGTAGTCGCTGTGGGCGTGCGCGCCGCGCGATTCCTTGCGTGCCACTGCCGATGTGATGGTCGCCTTGGCCGTTTCAATGAGGTTATCGAGTTCCAGCGCTTCGACGCGGGCGGTGTTGAACACCATCGACTTGTCTTTGAACGAAACATGCTTGCGACGCTCGTCGAGCACCATGATTTCCTTGTAGCCCTGGGTGAGCAGCTCGTCGGTGCGGAACACGCCGCAGTATTTCTGCATGGTCGAACGGATGTCGTTGGCCACGCCCTGTACGCGCTCGGAACCGGTCGAGGTTTCCAGGCGGTTCATGCGCTCGAGCGCGAAGTCGGCCGCGTCTTTCGGCAAAGGCTTGTTTTCCTTTTGCTTCAGGTTCGACGCCACCACATGGTTGCCGGCCGCGCGGCCGAACACCAGCAAGTCGAGCAGCGAGTTGGTGCCGAGGCGGTTGGCGCCATGCACCGAGACGCAGGCGCATTCGCCGATCGCGTACAGGCCGTGTACCACCGCGACCGGATTGCCGTCCTTCGGTGCGACGACCTGGCCGTGGATGTTGGTCGGGATGCCGCCCATCTGGTAGTGAATCGTCGGCACCACCGGGATCGGTTCCTTGGTGGCATCGACGTTGGCGAACTTGTGGCCGATTTCGAGAATCGACGGCAGGCGCTTGGCAATGGTGTCGGCGCCGATGTGGCGCAGGTCGAGCAGCACGTGGTCCTTGTTCGGACCGCAGCCGCGGCCTTCCTTGATTTCCTGGTCCATCGAACGCGACACGAAGTCGCGCGGCGCCAGGTCTTTCAGGGTCGGCGCATAGCGCTCCATGAAGCGTTCGCCATTGCTGTTGATCAGGATACCGCCTTCGCCGCGCACGCCTTCGGTGATCAACACGCCCGCGCCGGACACGCCGGTCGGGTGGAACTGCCAGAATTCCATGTCTTGCAGCGGCAGGCCGGCGCGCGCCGCCATGCCCATGCCGTCGCCGGTGTTAATGAAGGCGTTGGTGGAGGCGGCGAAGATGCGCCCTGCCCCGCCGGTGGCGAAGATGGTGGTCTTCGCTTCCAGGATCATGCATTCGCCGGTTTCCATTTCGAGCGCCACCACGCCGACGCAGTCGCCGTCGGCGTCACGGATGATGTCGATCGCCATCCATTCGACGAAAAAGTGGGTGCGCGCGCGGACGTTGCGCTGGTACAAGGTGTGCAGCAGTGCGTGACCGGTACGGTCGGCCGCGGCGCAAGCGCGCTGGACCGGCTTTTCGCCGAAGTTGGCGGTGTGGCCGCCGAAGGGACGCTGGTAAATCGTGCCGTCCGGATTACGGTCGAACGGCATGCCGAAGTGTTCCAGCTCGTAGACGACCTTCGGTGCTTCGCGGCACATGAATTCGATCGCATCCTGGTCGCCCAGGTAGTCGCCACCCTTGACGGTGTCGAACATATGCCAGTACCAGTCATCTTCCGACATATTGCCGAGGGATGCGCCGATGCCGCCCTGGGCCGCCACGGTGTGCGAGCGGGTCGGGAAGACTTTCGACAGCACGGCCACGTTCAGGCCGGCTTCCGCCAGTTGCAGGGAAGCGCGCATGCCGGAACCGCCCGCGCCAACGATGACCGCGTCGAAGCGACGGGTAGGAAGTGCTTTTTTGATTGCTGCCACGATTAAACGCTCCAGAGAATTTGTACGGTCCAGGCTGCGCAGCCGATCAGCCACAGGATGGTGAGCGCTTGCAGGGTCAGGCGCACGCCGACCGGTTTGATGTAATCCATCCAGATGTCGCGCATACCAACCCAGGCGTGGTAGTACAGGCCGGCGAAGGTCACCAGGGAAAACAGCTTGAACCACTGTTGCGAGAACAGGTGGGACCAGCCTTCGTAGCTGAAGTTATTGCCGGTCAAGAAAGAGATCAGCAGGGTGAAGGTGTACACCGCCATCACCACCGCGGTCAGGCGCTGGGCCATCCAGTCCCGCAAGCCGTAGTGGGCGCCGACGACGAGGCGCTTGGGTCCGACGTTATTCTTTGCCATCAAAACACTCCAAACAGTTTGAGACCAGCCAGTGCGGTCAGGATCAGGCTGACAACGAGCACGCTGACAGCGCTATTGCGCGAGGAAGCTTTCTCGATGCCCATGTGCATATCCATGAACAGGTGGCGAAAGCCGGCGCAGAAGTGGTGCATATAGGCCCAGATCAGGCCCAGCAGGACCAGCTTGGCCAGGGGATGCGCGAGGATGCCCTTGAAATAGTCGAACGACATTTCCGACTGCACGCTATGCTGGAACAGGTACAGCAGGAACGGCAGCATCAGGAAGATCGCCGCGCCGCTGACCCGGTGCAGAATCGAGACCCAGGCGCCTGGCGTCATTATGTAGTTCATTAAATCGGTAACATGGATGTTACGGATCTCGGGCCGTTCTTTTTTTGGAACTTCCTTCACGGCTTCGGACATGGCAGTACCTCCCCTTTGACTAACTAAATTGTAAATAACCCGCAATTTTCGCCCATTTTGCCGAAATGCACCAATATTCCTCTTGCGCTTTGCAAGTTCGGCAACAATATGGAACGACGCTCGCTACTTTCTTATGATCAATGCATTTTAAACGGAACGGCCGTTTTGTGCACTGCACCGGCACACTGCGCCCGCCTCAATCGAGGGTCAAGCGCGGTTCGGCAACACTGGTCTTGAAACTACGACAAGTCATTCTGGTAATGGTGATGCGCGGTCAGGTACAGTCCGCGCCTGAGCTCGACCGCCTTGTCGCCGTAGGTAAACGAGACGCGCTCGGCGCACAGCAGCGGCGTACCCGGCTCCACCCCGAGGAACTGGGCGGCGCCGGCGTCGGCCCCGAGCGCGCGGATCTTTTCGCTGGCGCGGATCATGCGGGTGCCGAACTCGGACTCGAACAAGCCGTACATCGGCCCCTTGTACTCGACCAGGCGTTCCGCGGTCAGTCCCTTGAACAGGAGGCCGGGAAGCCACATTTCTTCAAGAATTGTGGGCGTGCCGTCGAACGACATCACGCGCTTGATATACACTACGGAGTCGCCCGATTTCAAGTCCAGCAGGCGCGCCACTTCGGCCGGCGCGCGCATGCGCTTGACTTCGATGATCTTGTTGTCGGGTTGATGCGGCACGCCTTCGTCGGGCATCAGCCGCAAAAAGCGGAAATGCGCGCGCGCCTCGTGGTGGGTGGCGACAAAAGTGCCCTTGCCCTGGCGCCGCAGCAGCAGGTTTTCGGCGGCCAGTTCGTCGATCGCCTTGCGCACCGTGCCCTGGCTGACCTTGAAGCGGCCGGCCAGTTCGACCTCGCTGGGAATCATCTCGCCGGGCTTCCAGTCGCCCGCCTGCAAGCCCTGGGTGATCAGGGCCTTGATCTGCTGGTACAGGGGGCTGAAGGTGGGTGAGGTGCCCGGGGTGCTGGCGGCAGCGCCGCTCCCGCTGGCAGCTGGTCCATGCAGGATCGGAGGGGTCGGAAGGGAATTCATAGACCCGGATTTCAACACAAACGGGCCTGCCAGTCCAGTGCAATCGCCGCAGGCAGGTGTTTTATATAAGGTGTCTTATATAAGATATATGATACGAATTGACAGATCGCCGACCTGCGCCTACACTCGCGTTCGATCCGGCATACGCGCGTATCGCTCCGGGCTTTTTTTGACGGGGACGGGATGTTCCGGTGATGGTGTCCGAGGTCGGTATCCGATTTTGGTATCATTACGGTTTTCCCGGACAAGCGTCGCCTCAGCTTCGACCGTTGCTTCGACCGTTTTCTTTCCCACTTTGGAGATTCATCATGGCTAAAACCCCACTGCGCGTTGCTGTCACCGGCGCTGCCGGCCAGATCGGCTATTCCCTGCTGTTCCGCATCGCGAACGGTGACATGCTCGGCAAAGACCAGCCAGTCATCCTGCAATTGCTGGAAATTGCTGACGAGAAAGCCCAGAAAGCGCTCAAGGGCGTCATGATGGAAATCGACGACTGCGCCTTCCCGCTGCTGGCCGGCATGAGCGCCCACGCCGACCCGATGACCGCCTTCAAGGATGCCGATTTCGCCCTGCTGGTCGGCGCCCGTCCGCGCGGCCCCGGCATGGAGCGTAAAGACCTGCTCGAAGCGAATGCCCAGATCTTCACGGTGCAAGGCAAGGCGCTCGACGCCGTCGCGTCGCGCAACGTCAAGGTGCTGGTGGTCGGCAACCCGGCCAACACCAACGCCTACATCGCCATGAAATCGGCGCCGTCGCTGCCGGCCAAGAACTTCACCGCCATGCTGCGCCTGGACCACAACCGCGCCCTGTCGCAGATCGCTTCCAAAACCGGCAAGCCGGTCGCGTCGATCGAAAAACTGTGCGTGTGGGGCAACCACTCGCCAACCATGTACGCCGACTACCGCTTTGCGCAAATCGACGGCGCCTCGGTCAAGGACGCCATCAACGACGACGCCTGGAACCGCGACACCTTCCTGCCAACCGTCGGCAAGCGCGGCGCGGCGATCATCGAAGCGCGCGGCCTGTCCTCGGCCGCGTCGGCCGCCAACGCCGCCATCGACCACATGCACGACTGGTACCTCGGCACCAACGGCAAGTGGACCACGATGGGCATTGCTTCGGATGGCTCGTACGGCATCCCAGAAGGCACCATGTTCGGCTTCCCGGTCACGACCGAGAATGGCGAATACACGATCGTGCAAGGTTTGCCGATCGACGAGTTCTCGCAGGAACGCATCAACCTCACGCTCAAGGAACTGACCGAAGAGCGTGAAGGCGTCGCCCACCTGCTGGCCTGAGTTTCAACGCGGCCGGATTCGTGGACCCCGTAACACCACCGATTCGCCGCACGCCCTGTGCCGCCCCGAGCGGCACAGGCGCCGATGTACCTGAGAAAATGATCATGCATCCCTCCGAGGTTTTATTCCAGGGCAAACGCCAGCCTTTGCTGCTCCCCGCTTGCGACCACTATGCAGGCTCCGAAAAGCTGATGCTCAAGTCGATGGCCCTGCAACAAGAGCTTGGCCCCCTGTTCGACATCACGTTCGACTGCGAAGACGGCGCCACCGCCGGCGCCGAGCCCGAACACGCCCAAATGATCGTGCGCCTGCTGGGCGACGACGGCAACCGCCACAACCGCATCGGCGTGCGCGTACACGACGTCGACAGCCCCTTCTTCGACGGCGACCTGGCCGTCATCGTGGGCGGCGCGGCGCAGCGCCTGGCGTATGTGGTGCTGCCCAAGGCGAATGGCGCGCAAGACGTCGCGCGCGCCATCGAAGCGATCAACCTGCACGCCGCCAGGGGTGGACGGATCACCCCGATGCCGGTGCATGTGCTGGTCGAAACGCATGGCGCCCTGCGCGAAGCGGACGCCATTGCCGCCCAGCCGCAGGTCGAGTGCCTCTCGTTCGGCATCATGGACTTCGTGTCCTCGCACTACGGCGCCATTCCGGGCGCGGCCATGCGCACGCCGGGCCAGTTCACGCACCCGCTGGTGGTGCGCGCCAAGCTCGAGATGGCGGCCGCCTGCCACGCGCACGGCAAGGTGCCTTCGCACAACGTCACCACCGACATCAAGGACAGCGCCGTGGTCGCCAACGATGCCCAGCGCGCCGCCGCCGAATTCGGCTTTACGCGCATGTGGAGCATCCACCCCGACCAGATCAAGCCGATCCTGAAGGCCTTCACGCCGCGCCTGTCGGAAGTGAACGAAGCGACCAACATCCTCACCGAAGGCAAGAACGCCAGCTGGGGACCGATTTCGCAGAACGGGCGCTTGCACGACCGCGCCAGCTATCGCTATTATTGGACGGTGCTGCAGCGCGCGAAACTGGCGGGCCTGGCCCTGCCGGACGCCGCCGCGGCCCTCGTCAACGACCCACAACCAGCCACCTGAACGGAAGTCCCGATGCCCACCCTGATCAAGAACACCCTGCTCGCCTGCTCCCTGGCGATGGCCGCTGCCGCCCTGTGCGCGGCCCCGGCGGCCAACGCGGCCGACGTAAAAAAGCCGGCCAAGGCGAAGACCTCGGCCAAGTCGAAGAGCCATCCGAAAGCGGTCGACGTCGTCGCCGGCGAGCCGGAACCGGACATCAGCGACACCACCACCACCGACTTCGACTGCGAGCTGGGCAACAAGGTCACGACCTACCACAACGATAAAGACGACGGCCACATCGCGCTGCGCTGGAAAAAGCGCCTGCACCGCCTGACCCGCGTGGGCACGACCACGGGCGCCAAGCGCTTCGAAAACCCGACCTTCGGCCTGGTCTGGATCGGTATTCCGGCCAAGGGCATGCTGCTCGATTCGCGCCTGAACCGCCAACTGGCCAACGAATGCAAGAACGCCGAGCAGATGAAGCCGGTTGTTGAAAAGCCGATCGCCCCGCCGATGCCGGCAGCGACCCCGGCGTCGGGCGAACTTGCGGTACCAGCGGTGCCGCCGGCGGCGCTTGACGCCCCCGCGGCAAAATAAGCTGATCGAAAAACGAAAAACAAGGGGGCTTCGGGCAGCCGCGCAGCAGGCTGATCGAAGTTCCCTAACAAAATACCCCACTGAAGGAGAGGTCATGTCCCGCAACACTCTGAACACGCTCAAGGATTTCAAACTGTCGGCCGGCAAGAAAGGCAAGTTCTACTCGCTGCCGGCGCTCGAGAAAAGCCTTGGGGTGAACGTCTCGCGCCTGCCGGTGTCGATCCGCCTGGTCCTCGAATCCGTGCTGCGTAACTGCGACGGCAAGAAGGTCACGGAAGAACACGTCAAGCAATTGGCGAACTGGGCGCCAAACGGCGATCGCACCGACGAGATTCCCTTCGTCGTGGCCCGCGTCGTGCTGCAAGACTTCACCGGCGTGCCGTTGCTGGCCGACCTGGCCGCGATGCGCAACGTCGCCAACAAGATGGGCATGAACCCGAAAAACATCGAGCCGCTGGTACCGGTCGACCTGGTGGTCGATCACTCGGTCACCATCGACCACTACCGCGAAAAGAACGCGCTCGACCTGAACATGAAGCTGGAATTCTCGCGCAACAACGAGCGCTACCAGTTCATGAAGTGGGGCATGCAAGCCTTCGACACCTTCGGCGTGGTGCCACCGGGCTTCGGCATCGTCCACCAGGTCAACCTGGAGTACCTGGCGCGCGGCGTACACAAAGCTGGCGACACCTACTACCCCGACACCCTGGTCGGCACCGACTCGCACACCACCATGATCAACGGCATCGGCGTGGTCGGCTGGGGCGTGGGCGGGATCGAAGCCGAAGCGGGCATGCTGGGCCAGCCGGTCTACTTCCTCACGCCCGACGTGATCGGCGTGAACCTGACCGGCGCGCTGCGCGAAGGCTGCACCGCGACCGACCTGGTGCTGACCATCACCGAAATGCTGCGTAAAGAAAAAGTCGTCGGCAAGTTCGTCGAATTCTTTGGCGCCGGCACCGAAACGCTGTCGCTGACCGACCGCGCGACGATTGCCAACATGGCCCCGGAATACGGCGCCACGATGGGCTTCTTCCCGGTGGACGACGCCACCATCGAGTACTTCGAAGGCACCGGCCGCACCAGCGACGAAATCACCGCCTTCAAGAACTACTTCAAGGCCCAGAACCTGTATGGCGTGCCGCAGGAAGGCGAGATCGACTACACCCGCGTGGTCTCGCTCGACCTGGCCACCGTGACTCCGTCGCTGGCGGGCCCGAAGCGTCCGCAGGACCGTATCGAAATCGGCAACGTCAAGAACAACTTCATCGAACTGTTCTCGAAGCCGACCACCGAAAACGGTTTCAACAAGAACCCGGCCGACCTGACCAACCACTACGAAACCACGAATGGCGTACACGTCAAGAATGGCGACGTGCTGATCGCGGCGATTACCTCATGCACCAACACCTCGAACCCGAGCGTGCTGCTGGCCGCCGGCTTGCTGGCCAAGAAGGCCGTTGAAGCGGGCCTGACGGTTGCGCCGCACATCAAGACCTCGCTGGCCCCTGGCTCGCGCGTGGTCACCGAATACCTGACCGCCGCCGGCCTGCTGCCATACCTGGAGCAACTGGGCTTTGGCGTGACCGCCTACGGCTGCACCACCTGCATCGGCAACGCCGGCGACCTGACCCCTGAACTGAACGCGGCGATCGCCGAGAACGACATCGTGGCGTCGGCCGTCTTGTCGGGCAACCGCAACTTCGAAGCGCGGATCCACCCGAACATCCGTTCCAACTTCCTGGCCTCGCCGCCGCTGGTGGTGGCCTACGCCATCGCCGGCAACATGACGCGCGACCTGATGACCGAACCGGTCGGCAAGGGCACCAACGGCAAGGACGTGTACCTGGGCGACATCTGGCCGACCTCGAAAGAAATCGGCAAGCTGATGAAGTTCGCGATGAACTCCAAAGTCTTCAAGGCCAACTACGCCGACGTCAAGGGCGCGCCGGGCAAGCTGTGGGAAGACGTGACCACCACCACCGGCCAGGTCTACGACTGGCCGAAGTCGACCTACATCGCCGAGCCGCCGTTCTTCGACGGCTTCGAGATGATCCCGAAAGCGGCAGCGACCGGCATCAGCGGCGCGCGCGCCCTGGGCGTGTTCGGCGACTCGATCACCACCGACCACATTTCGCCGGCCGGTTCGATCCAGGAAAGCGGCCCTGCGGGCAAGTGGCTGCTGGCCAACGGCGTGATGAAGGCCGACTTCAACTCCTACGGCTCGCGTCGCGGCAATCACGAGATCATGATGCGCGGCACCTTTGCCAACGTGCGTATCAAGAACCGCATGATTCCGGCCAAGGCCGACGGTTCCGCGGTTGAAGGCGGCATCACGATTCACCAGCCGAGCGGCGAGCAGATGTCGATCTACGACGCGGCCATGAAGTACGTGGCCGACGGCGTGCCGACCATGGTGTTCGGCGGCGAAGAGTACGGCACCGGTTCCTCGCGCGACTGGGCGGCCAAGGGCACCCAGCTGCTGGGCGTGAAAGCGGTCATCACCCGTTCGTTCGAGCGCATCCACCGCTCGAACCTGGTGGGCATGGGCGTGCTGCCGCTGCAATTCATCGGCGACGACAGCGTGCAGACCCTGAACATCACCGGCAAGGAAGTGTTCGACCTGAAGGGCCTGGAAGGCGAGATCAAGCCGCAGCAACTGGCGACCCTGGTCATCACGCGCGAAAACGGCGACGTACAGGAAGTCAAGGTCCTGCTGCGTATCGACACCCCGATCGAAGTCGATTACTACAAGCATGGCGGCATTCTGCCATTCGTGCTGCGCCAGCTGCTGGCCGCGTAAAGCAAGAGAGCCTCACGAGCCCGTCCCGCGCCAGCGCGGGGCCGGATCGCCCAACGCCGGATTCGTCCGGCGTTTTTTTGGCCCCGAGCAGCGGCGCGGCGACCAAGTGAGCGCATACTATCACTCTTGCTTTCAACTTTTCCGCACGCTTCTTGCGCCGTCTTCATGGTGGGCGGGGGAATGAACTACAATACGGCAGATAAGGGTTGATCATTGTTCCGACATTATTGATCCGTTCATTCACTTACAAAGACTCTTATCCCCATGCGTCGTCCAAGCAAAGATCCATCCCATAAGTTGTCGGCCGAGAGCCAGCGCCTGGTCAGCATCAGCCAGGCGATCGTCCAGGCGGCCAGCCGCATTGAAGAACGGGCCTGGGAGCGCCAGCTCGACACCCACCTCCAGCGCCTGCTCAAGAGCGGCCACCAGGAGACCGTCGACACCACCCTCAACGTGCTGTTCAAGGAAGACCTGAACGCCTACGACACCCTGATGGAGGGCGTGGAAGCGGTCAGCGAATCGTCCACCATGGTCGAGCAGCACGACGGGGTCGAAAAGACCTTCCAGGCCTTGCTGGTGGCGGCGCCGATTCTTGCGTGGACGCGTTTTTCGATCGCGTCCGGCACCATTGCCGCCGAGCTCCTGCAAACCTTGTCCGCCCATTTTTCGGCGCACCTGCTGGCCGACGGCGTGCAGATGGCCATGGCGCCGACCCTGTTCTCGATCGACCAGTTGCCGCGCACCCATGCCGAGACCTATGCCGCCACGCACAAGCTGGCCCAGGCCGCGCACAAGGGCACGAGCGTCAAGCCGCTGGCCAAGCCGGCCGACACCGCACCGTTCCTGGCCGATACGCGCTACCTGATGGTCGCCATCGTGGCGCCGCTGGGCGCGCCGCTGTTCCGCTGGCAGGAAGCGCAGTTCCAGTCGAGCTTCATGGTCGAGCGCGCCAACGCGCTGGAACAATGGCGTGCGCAGGCCGGCCCGAGCATTTCGCGCCTGCTGCCGGGCTGCGGCACCGAACTGCTGCTGCCCGAAGCGTATTACGTGGCATGCCGCGAAGCGGACAAACTGATCCGGCCGGTATCGGTGCGCGCCGCCGTGCATTACCTGACCCATACCCTGGGCGTGGAAGCGTCCGACCTGCGCGCCGTCATCGCCGGCTTTGGCGACGAATCGGCCGAGGGGCAGATCGACGAATACCGCGTGGGCTTTACCATGCGCCAGACCGCCGATGTGATCTACGGCATCGTGTGGCCGCTGTACGGGCAGGAAGACGAAGACGGCACGCCGGTCGAAGGCTTGTCGGCGGCCGCGCTGGGCGGCGCCCTCGAGCCGAAAGCACCGCTCGACGACATCATCGGGCACCTGAACGAAGCGGGCGTGACGCACGTGAAGCGCCACAACGAGCGTTTTGTGACCGAGTATTGCGACGACTGCGATGCGCCGCTGTTTGCCGATCCGACGGGCGAACTGGTGCATGCGGAAATGCCGGAAGACGCGCCTGCGGGCACGGAACACTTCCACTGAGTTGCGCTGCACTGCGTGAGCAACCCGGGCCTGCCCGGGTTTTTTTACGCCAGCCTTAGCGCGACGCCCCGTCTGTATTGGGCCCGCACAAGATATCGAAACACCAACACCCGTACACTCGCTGAGCGGCTCGTCCGGGCCGCATCAACGTACCGTGGAGAGCGACGATGGACGATATCATGCTTCAGGTAGTGCCGGTCCTGACCGGATTTGTCGATACTTTCATCACCTGGTGGCTGGCCCTGGCCCGGGTTTTCAAGTGGTAAGCAAGCTGTCCGCCTAGTTCGCCACAGCGCGTGGGCACCGTGCCCACGCTGGCATCTCCCACCTCACCTTGTTATTCCAGGCGCGCGGTCCCGCCCACCGGCCATGCGGGCCAACAGTGCCCCGCTATACTGGCGATCGAACTTCCCTTACAATGACAGCCCCTGCGCCATCGTCGTTAACCCAAGTCCCATGACCACTTCTTCCCCCTATCCGGTGCGGATCGCCGCACCCGCAAGCGCGGCAATGCCATCGCGCGCGCGCAAGCAATTCAACAATCTCGTCAAAAAGCTGGAAGCCGAACGCGCCAAACTGGCGCTCTGGCGCGAGGAATTGCCGAAAATTCACGCTCTGGCGGACCGCGAGTATCGCCCCCTGGCGGAGCAATTCGACGCGCGTCGCAAACAATTGCTGGTGATATACGACCAGGCATACAAGCACAAAACAATGGGCAAAAAGGACAAAGAGAAGCTGCAAGCCCTGATCTGTCCGGCTGCATGGGAGCTGATGCAAGCCGATGACGACGAGCTCATCAAAGCGATCTACAACAAGCACAGCGGCGGCGACTACGACCAGGAATTGAACGAAGAAAAAGAACGCATGCTCAAGATGGTTGGCAGCCTCACCGGCCTCGATCTGGATGTCGAGGCGTTCATCCATTCGCCCGAGGCGTTTTTTGCCTCGCTGGGAGAAAAATTTGCCGAGCGCGAACACAACGCCCGCCAAGCCGAGCCGGCCAAACCGCCCAAGCCCAGCAAGCGCGAGGAAAAGCACCAGGCCGAGCAGGACAAACTCAAGCAATCGGTGCGCGATATTTTCCGCAAGCTCGCCAGCGCCCTGCATCCGGACCGCGAAACCGATCCGGCCGAGCGCGAGCGCAAGACCGGGTTGATGCAGCGCGCCAACCGTGCCTATGCGGCCAACGACCTGCTTGGCTTGCTGGAGTTGCAACTGGAAGTCGAGCAGATCGACCAGACCGGCCTGGACAACCTGGGCGACGAGCGCATCAAACAGTACAACCGTATCCTCAGCGGCCAGCTCGATGACATCAGCGGCGAACTGTTCGACATGGAAATGTCGCTGGCGCGCGATATCGGCTGGGACTCGAACCGCCGGCCTGTACCGAAAACGGTGCTGAAGGTGCTGCACACCGACATTGCCGCCATGCGCGCGCAGGTCGCGCAAGCCGACGCCGAGATTGCCGAGTTTGCCGACCTCGGGGCGCTCAAACGCTGGTTGAAGACCGTGCGCCTTGTGCGCGAAAGCCCTTTCGATGACGGACCCTGGTTTTAGTGCCGCCGGAAAAACGCCCGCAAGGCTTGTCACTCGGCCTCGATAGCGGCATCCAGGCACGCTGAACGTTGGCACAGGCCCGATTGCCGCCTCTACCGGCGGCAATCGGGCGCGCAAACCGGCTACGCCCGGCTGGCCGCAGGGGACGTCCCATCCCCCCGCCCCCCCCCGCTCCACCTCCTCGGTAACGGCAAGTCATCCACAAAAGCACGAAACGTCAATGCCATAAATACAACAAACAATGGCAATTTCGTGGTCCATTTGCCTCAAATTTTTGCAAATGTAAGTTCAAGAGGGCAATATTTTGTTAAAATGACAGCAATTGCTTTTTTATAGCATTCTTCTAATGTGGTAACTGATAGTCGAGGACGTGCATGGCGGTATATAAGATACAGCGTCCGGATGGCACTGTGGAATACTCCGACAGGCCGCAAGGCGCGGGCAAAGTCTCGTCCGTCAATCGCAACGGCACCACCACCACGGTGCGCGAGCGCGAGCGTACCGCAGACGAACACAACCGGCACATCAAGTTCCTGCTGGCGCAGGCGCGCATCCGCGGCCTGAAACTGAACGACTACCTCGAGTACATCGACTACCTGCGCCACTACAGCCCGGTTCGCTTCGACCGCGTCATGAGCGAGCTGCGCCTGGAAGATCCGCAAGCCTGGATGAAGTTGCAAAAGCATGCCCAGTTCCGTCCCCTGCGTGAAACCGGCATTGGCCTCAAGGCCGCCGCCAACATCATGGGCGCCTCGGCCGGCATGGCCAACGGCAAGTTCGGCGGCAGCATGGAAAAGTGGATGGAAAGCACGCTCAAGGACTTGATGAAGCGCGACCGCTACGGTCCGTATGCGGACGTGCTCGGCGACAAGGCCAGCACCCTGGTCACCAAGACCCCGACCTTCTCCAACTCCCGGCTCGGCCAGTACATGCAGGCCGAAGGCGCCCTGGTCGACGCGGCCTCGGCCAAGACCGCCAAGGACATGGCCGGCAGCC